>JAIYBR010000047.1 GCA_027488435.1 Flavobacteriales bacterium | reverse complement strand
TTTTTACGGGAACACCAAGTGGAGTCGGTAAGGTGAGCGCAGGAGATGAGCTTACCGGCTTCATCGGTGATCGCTCCATGTTTCAAGTAAAAGTGAAATAGATTTCGAAATCAATCGCGCTGGTTCATTACGCGGGTTTGCGTGCGAATGGATTCCTTATGAAGCTGTTCGAGGTACTTCAAAATAAATTCTTTGGATAATCCGACTTGTTCTGCAAGCATGGTGCGCGATTCCAGAATTTCTTTCCATCGGTCTATTTGGAAAATAGTTACCGATTCTTCTTTCTTGAATCGACCTAATTCTTCTGCTATGCGCATTCGCTTTCCGAGTAAATGAATGATCTCTTCATCGACTTTGTCCATTCTCGAACGCAGCGCTTGCAGCTCATGCACGAAGGTGATATCGTCGCTTTGTGCTTGACGAATTTGTATGGATGACAACATTGCCACAAGCGCTTCCGGTGTGATTTGTTGGGCTGCGTCGCTCAGTGCTTGATCGGGGGTGAGGTGGCTTTCAATCATCCAACCATCGAATCCTAAGTCCATTGCTTTTTGAGCGACGCCTTGCAACAAATCGCGACGTCCGCATATATGACTGGGGTCGCAGATGAGCGTAATGTTCGGATAGGCAGTGCGCAGAGCGATGGGAATTTCCCACATAGGTTTGTTGCGATAGATGCTATCACCGAAATGCGAGAACCCTCGATGAATGGCTGCTATGCGCTGTATCCCTGCTTGCTGAATGCGTTCGAGCGCGCCCATCCACAATTGAAGATCGGGATTTACCGGATTCTTGATGAATACGGGAATGTCTACACCACGAAGTGCATCGGCAATCTCCTGCACCGAAAATGGATTTACGGTGGTGCGTGCTCCAATCCAAAGTGCATCGAGGCCGTGCTTCAAACACATTTCAACGTGCTCGGCATTGGCTACTTCCGTCATGACCGGAAGCCCACTTTCGGTGCGCGCATTCACCATCCATTCAAGACCTATTTCACCCACGCCTTCAAACGCATTGGGACGAGTGCGCGGCTTCCAGATGCCACCTCGGAGCAAATGAACCTTGGAGGTTTTCGCTAGCGCGTTAGCTGTTTGAATGTATTGCTCTTCCGATTCTACACTGCAGGGACCGCTGATGAGCAGTGGCTCTTCCGACCTACGTGGCCAGTCACTTAATGGATGCAATGATTGAAGAGAAGACATTTAATTGGAAAACAGGGCGAAGGTACGTTGGTTCAGAAAACGCGGAGGACAGGCACAAAAAAAGACTTCCGTAGAAAGTCTCTCTTGTTGTTGTCGTACCGAAGGAGGGACTCGAACCCTCACGTCTTGCGACACACGCACCTGAAACGTGCGCGTCTACCAATTCCGCCACTTCGGTATCGTGGCTTCTTCAGCTTCGCGCCTCTGAAGTTTTTTTAAGAGTAACTTCTACTCTGTGGTATGAATCAACTCTCCCTGTATAAGCGGGAGTTGTATTGGTGCCCTGGACTGGACTCGAACCAGCACATCTTGCGAAATACGCCCCTCAAACGTACGTGTCTACCAATTTCACCACCAGGGCGAATTTTAGTATGTATGAAGAATAAAAGAGGACAGTGTTGCTGTCCTCAATCTTCTTCTCCTTTAGTGATCCCGCTGGGACTCGAACCCAGGACCCATACATTAAAAGTGTATTGCTCTACCAGCTGAGCTACGAGATCGGTGCCTCTGAAAAGCGGCCGCAAATATACTCGTGCTTTTTGTTTACGCAACCTTTGTTGAGAATTTCTGAATGGAAAATGGAAAAAGTGCCGAAAACCGCGGTGCTACAGCATCGGATGACGCTCGAAAGGGCGCGATTTATTCAAATACAAACGATACGTGGCCAGCTTACGGTAGAGCGATGCCCCTAAATTTTCAGCGATGTGTATCATTTTTGGATTGAAATCGCCGATCCACGTTAAGATGGTTTCATGGTAACGGTTCAGCGTAACAATGTGTTCTTCGCAGTATTTTATCATGGCACCTTCCACTCCTCGCCCATGATATTCTTTGTCGACGCCAAACACAATACCCACCATCACTTGGCGCTTGCCAAACATTTTGTAATAGAGGAAGCGCAGCATTCCCAGCGCATTCATTTTGCCATGCACATGTTGCATAAATTCATTTACTTCGGGTAAGTTGATGTAGAAGCCGATTGGCTTGTCATCGTGATAGGCAAATACCATAATGTCGCGGTCCATGATGGGGCGCATGGCATTAATTGCTTTTCGCGCTTGTTCGATTTTCATGGGCTTGAAACCACCATGCACTGCCCAAGCGGCGTTGTAGATGGTCACGAAATCAAAGGCGATTTGCTCCAAGCTTCGCCCTCTTGCGTTGGTTACGCGAAAGGATGAGTCTTGCATGAGTTGCTTTGATTTTCGTACGAACACTTCTTGCGCCGGCACATGCAGATCACGCTTGTAACACAGTTGTTCGTAATAGATCTGAAATCCGAAGTTTTCAAAAAATCGACGGTAATATGGTGGGTTGTAATTCATGCGAAAACTGCCCATGTCCGTAAAATTCTCGATGAGAAGCCCCCAATACGCTTCCTTTTCCCCGAAGTTTATAGGGCCATCAATGGCCACCACTCCTAGTTCTTTGAGCCATTCAGTGGCTGTGTTCAGCAAGAGAAGAGCGGCTTCATCATTATCTACACACTCAAAAAAACCGATGCCTCCGGTTTTTTGTTTTTGCGCAGTGGAGTATTTTTTTGATAAGAAGGCGGCAATCCGGCCAATCGCCTTGCCTGAATCGTCAAGTAGAAGCCAGCAGGCAGCGCTTCCCTGAGCGTAGAGTTTGTTTTTGGCGGGATTGAAGATTCCTGCAACATCCTGCCGAATGTGAGGAATGTAGTTTGCATCGTTGGCATAAATGATTTCAGGTACGGTGAGCCAGCGCTGCCACAGGTTTTTATTGGTTGCGATTACTGCCTTCATTGCGTTGATCAAAATCAGAGGCGCAATTTATTCACAACCTCCAAAAGAAAAAATGATGCTCCAGACAACCTATCTCCTCTTATTTTTGTCAAGTTTCAAGAACCTCCAACCAAAAGGAATCACCTTTATGAAAATGATTTTTCTCGTGTGCGCGCTGGCCTTGCTGAATGCAGGTTTAATTGCGCAAAGCACACCTTCACAACGTGTGGAACAAGCCCGCACCTCCAATGAACTCCAAGCGATGACCACGGAAGAGAGAGCCATGCTCGAATTTCGTGCTGAAAAACTATGCTGGTTTGAGCAGGTTAAACCCGGGTCGGACGCGCCTTTGTTCACGCTCACCGATCGCAATGGTAACGCCGTTGAACTCACCGATGCCATCGTAGCCGATTTCAATCCATTGCTTTTTAACTTGCCACAGCAAGCCGTAAGCTGCGAAAACTTGCCCGTTCAAACAACCAACGGCAACCAATATTTACTCATCGTTCGCTCCGAGCAAATGATGTCCAAAGAGTGGCAGCGCCGTCAAGTTCAACTTTCAAAAAAACAGTCGAAGTAATATGAAAAAGATACTAGCAAGCCTTGTGTTTTCTTGCCTGACGATGTTTGGGTGGGCTCAGTCGGAGGTGTTTAATATCGATGATACTCCAGACTTCGGTGGTTGTGATGCAATCATGCACGATGACAATGGAGGATTGGTGCCCTATTCTCCTGATGCAAATAATGAGATTTTAATTTGCTCAGGTGATTTTATCGAACCAGTGAACCTGTTTTTCATTGGTTTTAGTCTCGCACCCGGTGACTCGCTTTCTATATATGATGGATTTGACACTACAGCTCCACCCATCGGTACTTTCGGTGGTGATAGTTTGCTTTTTGAGACAATAAGCTCTTCCGGTGCATGTCTTTATGTTGTGTTCGTAGCGAATGGCGATGCTGAAGTGGGCGATTTTTCTGCCAAGATTCTGTGCGGTACACCTTGCGATTTTCCAATTGCCGACATTAATGCGGAGTCCGATACTATTAAAATCTGTCCAGGGGAGGCCGTGCAGTTCGACGCTTCTGAGTCTATCCTGGAAAATACTGAATTGGAAAGTTTTACGTGGGACTTTGGAAATGGTACAACCAATAGCACCGACTGGCCCATTGTAAATTATACCTTCAACGAGTCTGGAGGATATCGTGTTCGTTTGAGTATTACAGACTCGAGTGATTGTTCTAGTGAGAACATTCCCGAAATAGTCGTATTGGTTTCAACACCTTATGAGTTCAATCTTACGGCAACCGACAATATTATCTGCCTGGGAAATTCAGTACTGGTGGGAACTGAGTCGTTTGTTGATTCTACTGAAGTTGGATTCTCTGAGGAGTTGCAAAACGGAAACACGGTTACCTGGATTGAGAACAACAATTTGGTGTTCGACAACGGGATTTATATCCCCGACAACCAAGGTTGCTTAGAAACCGAGATTACTTTTACGCAGTTTGGGAATGCATCCATTGATGATGTGAACGATTTGAGTAGCATCTTTTTTAACATGGAGCACTCTTTTGTGGGTGACATTACTATTCGCATTACATGTCCGACCGGAGAAACGATGAGTATTTTCCCCGAGGCCGGTGGTTCAGGTACATTCTTGGGTGAGCCTATTGACGATACTGTGCCTAATAATCCAGGTGTTGGATTTGACTATTCTTTTTCGCCAAACTCCACCGGAGGAACTTGGATGGAATATCTCGCTGGTGGTGCTGGAATAACAATACCAGCTGGCGATTATGAGCCGGAGGGATCATTTAGTGATTTGATTGGTTGCCCACTCAACGGAACCTGGACATTAGAAGTTTGTGACATTGTCCCTGCAGATGATGGCTATGTGTTTGAATTCGGAATTCAATTTGCCCCTCAGTTTTACCCGGAAATACTCCAATTTACCCCTGTAGTGGAGAATAGCTGTGCGGGTAGTTATTGGGTGAACCCAAGCTTATTTTCAGAAATCGGTCCCGATTGTGACTGGGCTGTCTTTGAACCAACAGCTGCGGGCATATTCACCTTGGAATATGAAGTTGTTAATGACTTTGGCTGCACGTACACAGATGATATTATTGTAACCGTGGTCCCTGAGCCCAATGTAACCGTTAGCGATGTTGATGTATGCACCGATGAGCCTGAGTTGGTAGCGGTTATACAGAACGCAGTAGCCGGAGCTCCATATGCGTATGCCTGGACGCCCGCCACCGGTTTGAACAGCACGGCTGTAGCATCGCCCGATATTCTAGATCTAGACGCGGAAACGGCCTACTCCGTAACGGTTACACTCATAGGTCTCGATAATTGTCAAGGCACAGCACGGGTAAATGTCACCGCCACGCCTCTTCAAGTTACAGCGAATGATGTCGTTTTATGTGTAGGTGAAACAGAGACTTTAGGTGCGACTATTTCCGGCTTCAATCCTTCTGCTAACTACGCTTACTCTTGGTCACCTGCATCTGGTCTAAGTAATTCAACCGCTGCCAATCCAACTATAACCGGTCTCGGCGTTGATAGTGAATATACAGTAACGGTTATAAAGGATGGATTTACACTATGTCAGGGAAGTGATTCATTTGATGTTGTCGTACCACCGGCTTTGGTGTTGACCCCAAGCCCCCAGTATAATTGTGCGGCAACGTTCCCCGATACATTGAACTGTAGCCCACAAATTAGTAATTCGGTTAGCTACTCATG
>JAIYBR010000039.1 GCA_027488435.1 Flavobacteriales bacterium | reverse complement strand
TAATTGCGAGTGGATTGAACCAACAAGTGAATATGTTCATCCCAATACCATTCAATGGCCGGGAAGCCCTGGCAACAGCACCGACAACTACAGCGCGCCCATCAATCTGGGGTGGAATTTCAATTTCTTCGGTACTAACTACAACCAAGTTGTTCTTACTACAAAAGGTACTATTGTTTTGGGCAATGCCGGATATATCGACTTCACACCTTCAGCGTTCCCAAATCCCCTGGGCACAGAATCCAACCAGCAATACAACCAGATTGCCGGTTTCTGGTCTGATTTCGATTTCGGAGCAATTGGCGAACTCTATTATTTGCTCACACCGCAAGCGCTATACGTCAACTATATCGATGTGGGTTATTGGCCAAACTTCGATGACAGGACCAATTCATTTCAGATGATTATTACCCCCGACGGCAGTGAGGTTATCGGAGGTGGTAACAACGTTCAGCTCACCTACCTCGACATGCAGTGGGCCAATAGTCAGATTAGCGGCGCCGCAGGTGGTTGTGGTGCGGTGAACAACCTTGCGATTGTTGGGGCCGACAAAGCAACAGGCAATGAACACTACGCATATGGTCGCTTCAACTTGTGCAATTCTACTACCTGGGATGGCCCATATGGAGTTGTTACAGCCGATCAAGATGGTGTTGACTGGCTCGATGGGCGGGTAATTGAATTCAACACAAGCATTACCAATTTCGCACTCAATCAACCACCCACAGTCATTGGCGAAGCGTGCGACACCATCACCATGTGTGTAGGTGAAGAGTTTGATTTCAACCTCGCATTTGCAAGCCCTGAAGCAACACAAAACACCAACGTAACCTGGACACAAACCAGCACGGGCTTCAGCGCTACAACCTCCAATTCACCGGGCATCGCAATATTGAACAACGCAACCTTTGTGGCAAGCGCTGCAAATATTGGCTCTAACACGGTAACCATAACGGCAACAGACACAGGCACGCCGGCGGCTTTCACAACGGTAACCTATGTGTTCTTGGTTGAAGATGTCGAAATTCCACCTATCGAAATATCGGGGGTATTGAACATTTGTGCCGGACAGGTTACAGAGCTCACAGCTACCGAAGGCTTCGACTCCTATACGTGGAGCAATGGCGATGTTGGCAACGTAGCCGAGGTCACGCAACCCGGCACAGTGACGGTAGTAGGCGCCTTTGGTTTTTGCTCGGCGGTTGCCAGTGTAAACGTGGATGTGACACCTTTTTTCATTCCTCAGCTGGTCGGCGGAAATGCGGCCATTCAAGTTTGTCCGGGTATCGACACTGTCGTATGCGTGATTGGTGATTATGCCAGTTATCAGTGGGAAATTGCTCCCGGTTTTGATGGAGAATTTGTAGCGGGTGCTCCACTCGACCAATCATGTGTAGCCGTAACAGGTAATGTCAATGGTCGTTACCGAATTCTTGTAACCGACGAAGCAGGCTGCCAGGGCTTCAATATTAAGCGCGTTAACACGTCTCCATCAACGCCATGCACTACCAATGAACTAAACAATGGTCTGCGATGCAATGGCCCTGAGACTCTCGATTTTTGTGGTTCATTATTTCCGGATGCAGAGAATGTCATCATCCAGGCATTTAGCACAAACACCAACGGTTGGCAAGGCTCCTACATCAACATTTATGTGCATCCGCTCAATGGTGGACCCGCTACTGAATATTTCTTTACACTATTTGATACCTACGAATATTTTACGGATGTTGCAGTAAACGCAGGCGATACGGTAATTGTGGAGTATTTCGCCAACGGCAACGATTTCCCGGGCAATTCGCTCGTAATAGACTACGCCAACCTCGTCTCAAGCGATTGTGGTGCTATCGATACAACATATACGCTTGGATCTCCACTCTTAAGCGGTATTGTATGGACCGGCATTGTGTGCGACCCGCTGCCACTCCCCGGAACATGGACTGTTTCCGGCCCGAGCGGCTGGACGTTCTCCGACCCCACACAAATGACTACCTCCTGGACACCGAGCCAAGCCGGTGTATATGAACTATGCTTCAGCAACCCAAATTGTGCCTTAGATTACTGCTACAATGTGGAGTTCACCACCGCTCCCCAAATAGCGTTACAAACAAACCTACCAATTCTGTTGTGTGACGATCAAACAACAGAGTTGACAGCAACTATTTCAAGTCCGGGTAACATAACCTGGGAAGGACAAAATGTTGTGCCTAATGCAAATCCCATCACTGCAGATGCAGGGCCCTATACCGGTTACGTCGATCAATTCATTTACGCCACCATCAGCAACACATGCGGAAGCTCAACCGATTCGCTACGCATTTTTCACCAACCCGATGTACCGGATTTTACCATTAGCGACCGTGAGTTTTGTCCGAACACTTCGGTAAACATTGATCCAATTGCAGACAACCTCGAGTTCCCGGGATTGATTTACGACTGGAACCCCGGAACTAACTCTGCCTCTACGGCCAGCTTCAACTCACAGGGCAACTACTCACTTACAGTTACTAATGGTTGCGGCGATTCTTCAGGCCCCGTTCCATTTTTTATTGACGCTATTGCCCCACCAACGTTAATCTTCTCTAACCCTGAACCGGAAATCTTGTGCAATGGAGAAACACTTCAACAAACAGTTTCGCCAACCATTCCGTCGCTCGTCGGTAATAACTATACGATAACCTGGTCAGGAAACGAATTAACTGTAAATGGTAATTCGGCCACCATCGGCCCATTAGCTGACTATTCAAATGAAACAATCTCAGCTACCATCACCAACCTATGCGGAACATCAACTAGTTCGTTTAACGTGATGGCTTCAGTTTCACCTGTTGCGGAAAACGTTGTTGACCTAGAAATATGGCCACTGTGCCAGCGTGAATGCAAAACGATTTCTATTGCACCGGCAGCGAATTATGAGGATGTTACTTATTCATGGACATCTACTTGCCCCGGGCTTGTGCTTGGATCAACCACTTCAGGTCTCGACTATTGCGCAGACAACGTGCCTTTCGAATGCCTTGGAAGTCCGGTTACCATAACGGGCACTATGACAAACGGTTGTGGCACGGCATCAACGGAGTGGTTCATTCAGTCGGATGACTGCATAGTGCGCATACCGAACATATTCACCCCCAATGGTAATGACGGTAATGACACATTCTTCATTGAGGGTCTCGAGAAATATTCCGGAGCGGAATTAACGGTATACAACCGCTGGGGAAATGCCGTTTATGAAAGCAGTAATTATAGAAACGATTGGAGAGCCGTTGATGTGAGTGAAGGAAATTATTGGTACGTTTTGAAGTTACCCTATGGCGAGAAAACCGAATTCACAGGAACACTCCAATTATTGAGATAACCGATTCTAATTGCATATATAAAAAGGCCACGCTCTGTCGTGGCTTTTTCTTTTTCTACCTTCGCCACGGCATGAGCAAAATAAAAACAGCCTTCTTCTGTCAGCACTGCGGCAACCAATCGCCCAAATGGTTGGGTAAATGCCCGGCCTGTGGCGAGTGGAATTCT
>JAIYBR010000246.1 GCA_027488435.1 Flavobacteriales bacterium | reverse complement strand
GGATCGGAATGTCGCTTCCAATATTCAACAAACATATGCTCCAGCTCGGTTAACCGAATGGGCTTATCGAACTGGTTGATGATTTTCTGCAACGAAGCCCTGAATGTGAACCTATAGTTTCTCGATTCCACAAAACCTGCCTGATGAGCGGCATCTTGAACACTATTGGTGAATGCGAGAATCTTGCGTTCCTTGTCTACGCGCTGATCCAAATCGGACGATAGAACCTGAGCAACCGTTATCGAAGAAAGGGTTGCCAATCGAGCGCCGATAACACTTATTGTGTTTTCGGTATTGCATTCCGGGCAAACGTGCCTGGCTCTTGCATCACGCAATTTGCGCACTGCATGAATGGCTACGGTTTCTTTCATTTCGCTGTCGTGCAGCGTTAAATCCACCTGATGCAGCCATTTTTCAATGCTATCATCCGCTACGTATTCTTCAAGTGGGCGATGATCGACCGTATTCAGGAAATAAACATTCTTATGATTGCTGAAATAGTAATCATAGATGTTCTTCACATTGTCCGAAAACACCTGTCGGTTGTCGTCCTTCACTCCCAACCACCCACTTGCACAGCATTCACGGCAGAAATAGGGAGGTAATGCAACAGGAGTTCCCTTCTCTGTAACCTTATCTTTCCAAGAAAAAATTGGTGCGTTGCTTATTTCACGCAGGATACCGGTTACCTCGCGTACCCAAATCTGAATTTGAAGAAACAGAAACGGGAAACGACCATTGGGTCCTGATCGTGCCGCACTAACAAGCGCCAACAATGAATTGATAACCTCTTCGCGCGGTTTGAGTGAGTCGCTTGCACCTTGCTCCGATAATCGGCGGAACTCGGGATTTCTATCTGCCAGCTTTGCAATAAGTTCCTCAAGAAGAAGAATGCGCTCCCCGGTAATATCCACCAGGTCCTTCACTATCTGCAATTTTTTAAGCTCTTCTCCCAGTGCCGATGCATCGAGACTTTCCGGTATTTGCCACAAGCGCTTTTGGCGATTGATATACTTCTCGTAGCTCTCTTGTTCCTGCAGGCGACTTTCCTGCAGCCCTATTGCACGCGGAACATACTTTTCAAGTTCGGCTTCGGGTATTGGAAAAAAGTCTGCCACAGCCATCCTGTTTTCGGAGATTACCGCATCCATAGCGAAATCTTCACCGAAGACCTTGGAAGCATAATTCGTAAGTTTGAGAGCAGCATCGGGCCCTTTTCCCATGGTTGCAGATGTGCCCACCGGACAAATTTGACCATTAGGAATGTTGAGCTTGAGTTTAAGGCGGCGTATCAGGTTGGCCACATCCGTTCCCTGCGCACCATCATAAGTGTGAAGCTCATCGAGCACTAGAAATTGCAGTAAGGAAGTATCATCAAAATTAAATGACCACAGTTTATGATACTTATCGCGCATCAGAGCGTAATCGAGCATTTTAAAGTTGGTCAGCAGAATATCCGGCGGATTCTCCAAAATGGTATCCCTGTTTTCGATGATGTGCTTCTCCCCCATTTCCGTAGGGAACTTTTTGCGTTCCTTTCCCTCACCGATAAACAGACCAGCGGTAATCTTGCCCTTCAGGAGTGGGTCATTCCAAATTACCTCGGCCAAACGCTTGGCTTGGTCGGTAGCCAACGCGTTCATAGGATAAAGGATAATGACCTTTACGCCACGGCGTTGTTCCTGCTTGAAGCAATGATCAACAATCGGAAACAAGAAGCACTCCGTTTTACCCGAAGAAGTACCGGTGGTGATGAGCGTTGGTTGTGGTGCGTGCTCCTTTTCGGTAGTGAGTCGCTTGAACGATTTTAGCTGGTGATCATACGGAGGATACGCAGGTCCTATTTCAAGCGGAACCCTATCTTCTCCCTCCATCTTCACAAATGGTAATTTCAAGGACACATAGGGTCCTTTGAAAATACCATTGTGCTCGTCTGTGATGAAACGATAAAACGCCTCATGCACTGCCTTGTCTTTAAAGCTATAGGTCGCCTTCAAATACTCCAGTATGGAGTGCTTAACTTCGTAGGATTGTTGGAGGGGGAGCATTAGATAGAGCTCTCTAAGTTAAGAAGTTCATTCTCCAACTCCTCACTAATATGAATCTGGAAATTCTGAAAAGTTGACCTCACATGTCCAACCAACTCACCGATACTTTCTTCTTTCTTATCTGTTATCTGTTCTATTAACAGATTCAACTGAGGGCTAGAATTATCTCCTCCATATTTCACAACAGCAAGTACCAACCTTTTCTTTTCATCGCTTGAAGCGATTGTCTTCTGTTCATTTTCGGGCAGACCACTAACAACTGGCGCTTGCTCTGTCGAGTTCTCACCTTCACCTCCACCCTCATTCTGTGCCATAAGATCTACTGACAAATCTGATAATTCTTGTTTATCTTCAACTTGACCATCCAATAAACTCTCATTAGAAACCTTTGAATCTTCCTGAGAACTTGAATTTCCCTCAGCCACCGCTTGATTTTGAATTCGCTCATCAGGGATACTACTGGCTGTCGCTAAGCTACTAACCGCGACTACAGATGTATCTATTCTTCTTCTCTTCCTCAACTTATGAATACCCGCATATAATCGTTCGAATGGAAACGTATGAGCTAACAAGAATAACGATTTTGCTACAACAATTTGATCACGATTTAATTCAGATTGAATGAGATCATGCATCTCAGAAATATCAAAATCATACTTCTGCAAAATGGAGCGAAATGCTATATAGTAAAAGGCAATTTTAAAAAACTCCTCGGACTGATTTACCTTAATTGCATTCAACAAATTACTATGACTTTCAGATAGCTTCACATCATAGTTATCCCCATCCTTTGTCGCTGATAAATAGTATTCTAGTGCATCACCAATAGACTTGTCGTTAAGATGGGATACATTCTTTACGCACCAATCATAGAAATACCCCTTTTGAAGTTTCTTCTCACTTTGTCCTGTATTAATAACAGCAATTAGACCAACCTTGCACAGGTATTCAGCATTTCCTTCAGGAAGATTACTAGGGGTTTTGTCATAAGCAACTAACTCAAGTAAAAAACTCCTATTCTTAATATCAAGATTCGAACTGAAAACCTGAAAAACATGCCCTGATTCCTCTGCGAAGGGAGTATCAACTTTTTGGTCCAATTTGAATATATGGAATAAACTTGCAACACAGGCTTCAGCGCTTCTATTTCGACGTTTAACTTTAACCTCATTGATTACACTTTCGAAAAATGGTCTTTGGATAACCATATCTGACCCCATTCTTCCGTTTAAAAGCATGTAACCATCATTATTAATGGGTATTATGCTAAGAATAGCATCATATGACACTTTCGATCGCATTCCGAAATGAACCTTATTTCTGTTTAAATCAACAAACAGCAGTTCGTGTGGCTCCTCGAAATGTGGGAGAACTGAATCGAAACGTTCAGCCCATCTAATCTCACCACCACTAGTGCTGATATCATTTAAGATATCTTCAATGGTATAATCTAAAAAACGATCAATCGGCACAATTACATAATCAAATTTATATGCCTGTATAAACAATGATCTTTCAAGTATTGCTATCATTCTACTCAGTATTTAAAATAATACATCATCATCATCTTCTTCT
>JAIYBR010000254.1 GCA_027488435.1 Flavobacteriales bacterium | reverse complement strand
TCGGAGGGATTTGTTTACATCGAACTTGATAAAATTTTCCGACAGTCGGATGAGCGATTTATTCGATTGCTCAACAATCTGAGGGAGAATGTGACTACGGCCGATGATATTGGGTTGTTAAATTCCTTCTATCAGCCCAATTCCGAACACCAGGACGGAGTCATTACACTCACTACTCACAACTACAAGGCCGACGACATCAATCAATCGCGATTGCGCCGAATCGATGGCGAAATGCATGTCTTCGCTGCCAATGTAGATGGCGATTTCCCGGAATCGATGTATCCGTTGCCGTTGAAGCTGGAATTGAAGATGGGAGCGCAAGTAATGTTCGTGCGAAACGACAGCGCAGGCGGTCGATTTTTCAATGGCATGCTTGCCACTGTCTGCGAGTTGAGCGAAGAATCAATCAAAGTTCGCGTCATCGACAACAACCTTGTTCTGGATGTTCCCCAGGAGCAATGGGAAAACAAGAAGTACTCGGTGAGCGCTTCCACACGCGATCTCGACGAAGAAGTGGTGGGCACGTTTTCACAGTATCCGATAAAGCTTGCCTGGGCTGTAACAGTTCACAAGAGTCAGGGGCTTACTTTCGATCGCGCTGTGATTGATGTCGGACAAGCCTTCGCACCGGGTCAGGTGTATGTGGCGCTTTCGCGACTGCGCACGTTGGAGGGTTTGATTTTAAAGACTCGCATAGAACCATCGGTAATCAGCAACGACGCCGTGGTTGTCAATTTCTCTAAAACAAAACATGCGGCAGATAAACTGCAGGAATTACTTCAAATACGGCGCATTCATTACATCCACGATTTAATGGCTGCAACGTTTCAGTTTACTCAATTGTCGCAGGAACTGGAGCAAGCAGTGAAAGATGGCGACGATTCCTGGGAGCTGGAGGAAGCTTCCATGAAACCGATGTTACAGGTAATTCGCGATGCAGTGCGATCGGAGGTGGTGAACACGGGGAAATATGTGCAGCAACTGCAATACTTGCTGAGTCAAAACGATGAGTCGGCATTGCATGGCCGATTGGAGAAAGGATGTTCTTATTACAATGAGTTTCTGGGAAATCACATTGCAGCCTTGTTGCTTCATATGCAACAAATGCAGTGGCGAAGCGGAGTGAAAACATACTTGAATACACTGGCTGAAGTGGACCAATTACTCATGAAGAAGTATGAAGATATCGCTAAGGCCCTGCTCATCATTCAAGGACTGTTGAAGCAAGATCAGTTTATTGATGTGTCTGTCATCGATAGGCAGCGCGAAACGCTGCGGTTGCGCTGGCTAGAACAGGCAAAAGAACAGGCTAAGGAAAGCAGGCCAATAACTTCTTCGGGAGAAGCAGTATCTTCTCCCAAGAAGCGCGGAAGAAAGAATAGTCGCGAAGGTGTGGTGAAGAAGAGCAAGGGAAAGGAAAAGGATACGGTCTCGCTCACGGTGGAATTGTTTCTTGCAGGTAAAACAGTTGCCGAGGTAGGAAAGGAACGCTCACTGGCTCAGTCAACCATTGAAGGGCATCTGGCAAAGGCCATCGGCACGGGCAAGTTGCCATTGAACAACTATGTGCCTAGCCAGGATGCTGCCATCATCGAAGCCTGCATCGCAGAGCATGGAACCTCCGGTCTGAAGCCCGTTCACGAAGCATTGGGTGAACGATACACCTGGGGAATGATAAAGGCCGTGGCAGCGGCAATGAGGGTAATAGACGGCTCTGATACTGTCTAGTCGAACACTAGTATTTCAACCACTTCCACAATTCCTTGTAAGTAGGCTTTTTGCCATACATCAAGATTCCCACTCGATAAATTTTTCCGGCAAGCCAAACAAAGAAGAGAATGCTGGCTACGAGAATGACGATGGATAGAATCTTAAGTCCAATGGAAACTCCAATGGCAGTCTTCACCATCATCACAATAGGCGAGGTGAGGGGCACTAGTGCGAAGATGTTGCCAATGCTGCTTTCCGGATTTTCGATCATCATAGTCGATACGATGTAGCCAAAAATGAGCGGTAAAGTCACAGGCATCATGAATTGCTGCGTGTCTGTTTCATTGTCGACGCTTGCTCCGATAGCTGCAAATAGCGAGGCGTAAAGCATGTAGCCGCAAATGAAAAAGATGAGGAACGATGCAATTAAATCGGTCCACGAAATTTCGCTGAGAACTGCGAGCATTTCAGACTGCACTGCTTGAGCATCATCTTCGTCGCTCATGTTTTGGGCTGCGATTACACCGCCTGTGTCTACCATAGCAAGCTGTTCCTTCTGACGTTCCAGCAATTGCTTCTGCATGGCTCCCACACCAAATGCCGAGATTGCGGCCGTTAATCCTACCCAAATCAAGAACTGAGTTAAACCAACCAGTCCGATGCCAATGATCTTTCCCATCATCAACTGAAATGGTCTGACACTGGAAATAATAACTTCCACAATGCGATTGGTTTTCTCTTCCATGACACCACGCATCACTTGCACACCATAGAAGAAAATGAAGAAGTAGATGATAAGCGCAAATCCGAATCCTACCATTGCTTTCGGTGACGTAAGATCTTTCTTGCCGCCTTCGCTGGGCTTGATTACGTTGATGTCGACCGATTGTCGAATGCTCTTATAGGTTTCAATGGGGATATTGTTTTTTTTCGTTCGATACAATTCCAAAGCGTCTTCGATATCGCGGCCAATTTGACTTTGAATACTCATGCTCGGCGTTTTTTCAGCATACATTTCCACCTTGCCGTCGGTATACGAAATGTCTGAAAGTTGAACTACGGCCGTGTAGATACCAGCCTCCAATTCCTGCTGTGGATCTACTGTTCCCTTGCGGAAGTCATAACTTATTTTGCTTGTATTTCGAAATCGTGGTCGCTCCACACCGGCCTTCTGATATTCTAAAATTTCGTCTTCCAGTAAGTAGCCTAGATTATCTGCCAGCAGTACATGTTGGTGTGTAGTGTCGTTAGCCGCAAGCAATGCAATAGCGACAATCAGTCCCCCGAAAATTATCGGTCCCAGAATGGTCATGATCAGGAAGCTTTTCTTCTTCACCTTGCTCATGTATTCGCGCTGTATGATGAGGAGAGTCTTATTCATGGGAGGCATTGAATTGTTGAACGGCTTGAATGAAAATTTGCTCCATGTCGGGCACCATCTCATTTACACCATGAATTTGAACATGAGGAATAAGCGCCTGTAACAGATCATTGAGCGAACGGTTGTTGAGCAGTTTGATTTCCGCGAATGATCCTTTGTCATCGACAGAAGTGCGCAGTAGTTCGAATTGCGACCAAAGCCCAATTCCAATATCGACGGCAGCTCCTTCAAAGTCTACGCGGTACGACTGCGTGCGGAAGCGAGATTTAATGTCCTTCACACTGCCTTCGAGTATCACTCTCGAACGATTGATGAGGGCGATGTTGTCACATAGTGATTCCACACTGCCCATATCGTGTGTTGAAAGTATGATGGTCGTTCCCTCTGCCTTTAGTCGCAGCATTTCGAGTCGAATAAGCTCCGCGTTGATGGGGTCAAATCCACTGAATGGCTCGTCGAGTATCAAGAGCTTGGGTTTGTGCAAAACAGTCGTGATGAATTGAACCTTCTGCGCCATGCCTTTCGAAAGATCCTCTACTTTCTTGTCCCACCAGTTACTGATTTCAAACCGTTCAAACCAAGCCTTCAAACGTGATTGTGCTTCGCGCCCGGAAAGTCCTTTGAGTTGGGCGAGATACATGCATTGTTCGCCCACTTTCATTTTCTTGTAAAGCCCACGCTCTTCGGGAAGATAACCAATAAACTCAACGTCGCCCGGTTGGAGTGGCTTTCCACAAAAAAGAACTTCTCCTTGATCGGGTCCGGTAATCTGATTGATGATGCGTATCAGCGATGTTTTACCGGCGCCATTGGGCCCCAGTAATCCAAACACACTGTGCTCGGGAACGGCAATGCTGACGTCATTAAGTGCAACGTGTTTTGCGTAGGACTTATGAATGTGGCGTGCTTCTAGGGTGAACATCGTGGAAGGGGGTGAGGGGTGAAGGGTGAGGGGTGAGGGGTGAGGGGTAAGGTGTGAGGGGTAAGGTGTGAGGTATGAGGTATGAGGGGTTAGGGCTAATGTATGAGTTGTGAAGCAAAAGGGCTACCTCACCCCTTACCCCTTACCCCTCACACCTTACCCCTTACCCCTTACCCCTTCTCGCTTATCGCTTCATTTACGCCATTCACGATATACGCCAATTGCTCATCCGTTAGTTCAGTGTGCATAGGGAGTGACATCACATTGCTCGACAATTCTTCGGTTACAGGGAAGTCGCCTTCTTTGTAACGAGGATCGGTGTAGGCCTTTTGCATGTGCATGGGTACAGGGTAATACACCATCGACGCAATGCCTTTTTCCTGAAGCTTCGCTTGCAATGCCGCACGGTCAACGTTTTTCAGCACGAGTGTATACTGGTGAAAAACGTGCGTGCTTTTTGGGTCGCGCATTGGAATCGTGATATTCGGATGATTGGCAAAAGCCTGATCGTAATACGCTGCAGCACGCTGGCGATTAGCAATGTAGGTGTCGAGATGCTTAAGTTTCACGGCGAGAACTGCAGCCTGAATGGTATCGAGTCTTGAGTTTACGCCAATGCTGTCGTGGTAATAGCGAACCTTCATGCCGTGGTTGGCTATCATGCGCAGTTTCTCAGCAAGTGTATCGTCATTCGTAAACATGGCCCCACCGTCGCCATAACAACCAAGGTTCTTCGAAGGGAAGAAACTTGTTGTACCAATGTGACCCATGGTGCCGGCTTGTTTGCGCGTTCCATCGCTGTAGGTGTAATAAGCACCGATGGCTTGGCAATTATCTTCAATTACATACAGATTGTGCTTGTTGGCAATGGTCATTATAGACTCCATGTCGGCACATTGTCCAAACAAGTGAACGGGCACAATGGCTTTTGTTTTTGGAGTAATGGCCTTTTCTAAAGCGATAGGATCGATGTTGTAAGTGCCTGGCAACGCGTCAACCAAAACAGGAGTGAGTTGCAAAAGAGCAATTACTTCTACGGTGGCAACGAAAGTGAATGAGGTCGTAATCACTTCATCGCCGGGCTTAAGGTCCAATGCCATCATAGCTATTTGCAGAGCATCGGTTCCATTAGCACAGTTAACAACATGCTTTACGCCCATGTATTTTTCAAGAGCCGTTTGAAATTCCTTCACGGCAGGGCCATTAATGAAAGCCGTATTTTCTACCACATCGAGGATAGCACGGTCAATTTCATTTTTCACATGGTGGTACTGGGTCTTGAGATCGACCATGGGTATATTCATCATACTATTCAGATAAGAATTTTAAGTTGCCCAATTTACAATGAGTTCCTGTGCACACTCAGACATTTTAGGGATCAAAATGGCTGAATTATTAACGCCAGAATTTGATGAGGAGAATCTCGATTGCGAGAAAAATAAGTGCCCAAATAATGAGGCTTTGCCAGAAGGTCTGACTTTGGTCTATGGCGTCGGCATCAGCCGCGATGGTCTCCATGTCTGCCTGTAAAACAGACCAGTTGGTAAAGTTGAGATCCGAAAGTTTTTGCGAAAAATCGTCTATTGAAATAGTGGCATTCTTCGACTCCGCTCTGTCATAGTTGAATGCAAGGGGTTGAACGACATTTGCGGAGCGTGTGAGCACGTAATTGCCTGCTTGCGAGAGGCCCCGATGCGCGAAAACTTCAATTTGATTGCCTGCATTTTGGTGCTCCGGAATCACTTCAGAATCTCCCGACACACTCTTCAAACGAAAAGTTTCTTCGGAGGCCATCGAAATATTTCGAAGCACAATGGCCTCTTCGCGCCCGAGGAAATAGCTCAATTCCGACGTAGGTTGAGAAAATTCGGCCATTCGAATGAGCGTAGCGGGGAAAAGGGCATGCTGTGTAAAGTTGGTCTCGTCGGTTGACAATGAAACGGCAGAAAAATAGAATTGACCGCTTCCTACTTGAGAAGAAATCAGAAATGGATTGCCATTTTGGAGTGTCAGAAGTGGCTCAGCCCATTGACTTGATGTGAGTGTCAAGCTATAAGAGGCATTCGTTGAAGGAAGGTCGATGTTGCCTTCTATTTTTTGAAAAGCTTCTTTGAAAATCCGGTGCTCATAATTTACAGCCGATACAGGTGATGCGTTCGTCGACTTACCTGCAATTTGACCGGCTTTCCACTGGGCAAGAACGCTGTTGTAGTCGTTCAGTATAATTTCAGTTGAAGGAATCAACAATACGCTTCCTCCCGCATCCATGAACTTGGTCAGTTCCGATGCAAGACCACTTGTTATCGTGCGCAGTTGATTCACCACAATAAAGTTCATTTCGTTGAACCGCCCATAATCCACCATCGCTTCATTTACGCTGGTCCATGCGTAAAACGGGTCATCTGCGAACACTGTTTTGACCGCTTGAGTTGCCGCGTTGTTGCCTATTATTTCCAGCACGTTTATTCTTTCGGCAACCGTATAACTGAAGAAATAGCTGTCGTCGTTGGTGATGGAAACGTCGGTCAATGCCAAGGAGCAATGCTTCATACCCGCCTCGGTGTTGGTGTATGTCACATCTACAGTTGTTTGTGCGCCTGCAGGAACAGAAGCACTGGCAACGCTCTTTTGATTTCCGTTGATGATAAGTTGCAAGGGAATTGACTCCACATCTTCACTGCCCGTGTTGACGATGCGAGCATGAAGAGTTTCCGGCTGATTTAACTGTCGAACGGGTGTCTCAAACCATACGGAATCGATGAACAGATTTCCTTTGATCTCGGGCAGTTCGGGAACTACCGTAACCCGCATGGTCGTATCGTTGATGATACTCTCTGTATCCGTTACGGAAGCTTGCAGGTCACTCAAGATGAAGGCATGCCTTTTTTCTAGGCCCGATGTAAAAAGGGCGTCGCGCTGACGCGTGAACACTTCGCTTAACTTTCGGCTGACGCGTGAAAGCTTGATCTCTTGAATTAAACCGGTCATTTCTTCCTTACTAACCATGCGCTGATGTCGTCCTTCAAAATCGGTCGTAAGCAATTGAAACTTGTCGGAAGGCGAGAAGGACTCTACGATTTCAAGAGCCTTGTTCTTGGCAAGATCGAGCATGATGCCATCTTTTCCCGCCCCTTGCATGCTAAATGAATTGTCGATGTAAATCGAAACGGCAGTCCCTCCCGGTTTTTCAACTGCTCCGGGTTGTGGCAAATAGGGCTGAGCAAAGGCGAGAACAATAGCCGCAACAGCGAGCAGTCGTGCTGCGAGTATCAATAGATGTTTTAGGTTCCGTTTGCTCTGGGTTTCCTGCTTGATTTCTTTGAGGAACTCTACATTCGAGAAGTAAACTTTCTTGAATTTTCGAAAATTGAAAAGGTGCACGATGATAGGTATCGCTGTCGCTAGCAAACCCCATAGCATTTCCGGATGCACGAATTTCATAAGTGGGGCGAAGATAACAGGAGGACGCCGATACAAGAATAGG
>JAIYBR010000030.1 GCA_027488435.1 Flavobacteriales bacterium | reverse complement strand
ATCCGGAGTGCAGTTTTCCTTATCTACCTTGTTAATTACAACGATGGGTTTCAATCCCATTTGAATAGCTTTCTGCAATACAAAACGTGTTTGTGGCATAGGACCTTCAAAAGCATCAACCAGCAACAATACACCTTCAGCCATGTTCAATACGCGCTCCACCTCGCCGCCGAAGTCACTGTGACCCGGTGTGTCGATGATGTTGATCTTGTGGCCCTTGTATTGAATAGAAACGTTTTTCGCCAAAATCGTGATGCCGCGCTCACGCTCGAGGTCGTTGTTGTCGAGAATGAGTTCGCCCGTTTGCTCGTTTTCACGGAAGAGCATGGCAGCATGAAGCATCTTGTCTACCAATGTTGTTTTGCCGTGGTCAACGTGTGCGATGATGGCAATGTTCCTAATTTTTTGCATGTGAGGTTTTTAAAATCGGCCGCAAAAGTACGATGAGAAGCGGCTCTTCCGACTTAAATTGCACAACTGCTTCGGTTGAAGGTTGAAAGTTGAAGGTTGAAAGTTGAAGGTTGAAGGTTGAAAGTTGAAGGTTGAAGGTTGAAAGTTCCGCGATGTAACCTTCAACTTTCAACTTGTAACCTGCAACTAAAAAGGGAATCCAATTCCCAGATTGAAAACGGTATTGTTGCGCAGTTTGACACGATCAATGGCGTTGCCTGTCGAGGCAAGATATTCGAGATATTCATCTTTCGGTTGCCATAACCAGCGTTCGCCCTGTGCTTTTGCCGGATCTTTCAGCTGAACTCCCACATCAAGTCGCACCAGGAAGTAGTCGAAATCGAGTCGCACACCAAAGCCGCCACCCACTGCAATTTCACTCACAAAACGATTGCCTTTGAAGTTGGCACCTTTGCGATTGGTGTCTTCGTTGAGCAACCAGATGTTGCCGGCATCTACGAAAAATGCCCAATTCAATATGGATGTCAGCTTGAACCGATACTCGATATTCCCTTCCAATTTCATTTCACCGATGTTGTTGAATGTCTGTGGCAACAGGGCATCGCGAGAAGATCCCGGGCCGAGAGTGCGTGCCTGCCATGCTCGAATTCCATTGGCGCCTCCGCTGAAAAAGCTCTTTTCAAAAGGTAATGTTATCGCGTTTTTACGCGGAACGCCAATTCCGCCATACGCTCTGAAAACAAAGGCATTGCGATCGTTTACATTGTTGTAGAATCGAAAATCGGTTTCTCCACGGAAGTATTGCGCAAACCGAATTCCGAAAATGCGATGGCTTTGCAACGTATCGACAGGTTGGTTAGTGAGATCCATCAAACCATTAAGCAGATTTCCAGCAGCGCTTGCACTTGCACGCAAATAAAAGTATCGTGGCTGGTACTTGGCCTTTTGTGTATTCAGCGTGTAGGCGGCATTCGTTGCCAATATCAAATGGTCTTGGTAGCTGTTCTTGAGAAATGCATCGTTGAGGCGGTCCAAGAAATTCTGGAATCCTGCAGACTTGTCGATCTTAATGATACTGAATTCGACAACGTCTATTGATACGCGCGACAGAGCGTCGGGGTTTTCTATCCAATTATAGGAATAACGCATCTGCGAAAGAGTGCGCACATAGTCGGGCCTGCGCTGGTAGTTAAATGTAGCGGTTAACGACGTTTGTGGGTCACTGCTTTGTGAAGTGACGTCGCACCCCAGGGGCCATAAGCGCGGAACGCGATAGGTAATTTCAGGGCCTATTTCAAAGGTGTTCAGTCGAAAATTGTTTTGCAGGCGTTCGGTCGCGTTGTTGGTTTCATCATCACTAAACGCCAGGTTTTGCGATGCCTCCATACCTGTCACAATATTGAAGTCCAGCGCCTCGGCTCCACCAAAAAGATTTCGATGCGTGTAGGTGAAGTTGCCGTATATACCCATGTTACCGCTTCGGTTGGTGAGGTGAGGATAGAAGAAGTACGATTGTTTTTCTTCCGGGGAAAGCCGCACATGCGTATCGAGCATGTGTATTTTTTCGTTGATGGAAGACTCTCGTGGAATCAGTTGAATGGTGGTCGATTTAAACACGCCCATTTGCGAAAAGCGGCGATACGTGCGCTCTATTCGGCTGCGTTGATACATGTCTCCCGAGCTGTAGCTCTGAGCGCATGAGATGACGTCTGCATCTAAATCGGGCTTTCCGTAACAGAGTATTTTCAGTCCTTCGAATGCTATGGTATCGGTAGGGGCATAATCCGGATTGGATAAATCAAAATGAGTATGCACGAAAATATCGCCGATAAAGTACTTCTTGTGGGGAACAGTGATGAGGCTGTCTAAATAGTCTTTGGATGGGATTTGTGGTTGTTCAATTCGCAGTGTCAAATTGACTTCATTCTTGCCAATGGATGTGTCGGCATCGAAAACCACGTATTCTTTGTTGAAGTCATAGTATCCACGTTCGCTGAAGAATGTGGCAATTTCTTCTCTTTCTTTATCGAGTGCTTTTACGTCAAAAACATCGGAAGTATCAATTTTCGACAGTTTTCTAATTTGCTCAATGCTGCTGGCCATGCCCGGATCAGTTATTTTGTAATCGATCGATCGTATGCGATAGGGTTTGCCTGGGTAAACATGAAACTTAACCTTGCATTTGGAGCTGTCGCTTCCGAATACTACTTCCGGTTCGACGCGAGAACGAAAGTACCCTTTCTTCTGCAAAAAGATGTTCATTTGCTCTGCACTCTTGAGCATTTTAGAGGAGTCGAGTATGGCAGTCGGTTCGCCCACGGTGTATGCCCAGAACATGCGCCAACTCTTGCATTCCGCAGCGGCTTTGTTTTTAGCGGCTCTACGCTTGTTCCTTTTAAGACAGCGCTCCGCAGTGTTTACTTCGCTTTGTTGAAGCTTTCGTTTGTTCACCAAGAGATACATGGTGTGGTTGAATCGGAACCAAAGTATTCGTCGGTTTGGTTTTAATCGCGAATAAAACAGAATCTCATCCGATGGAACCTCAAACTCAAGCAGGGGAGTAACGGGCAAACCGGAAACATCGAATGGCAACTTGGTGGGCTTGTCTGTATGAATGACAATGTCTTGCTTTCGCAGGAAGGCTTGGCCTTCGGGCAAATTGCGCAGACGACCACAACTTGCCAAAAGCACGGCTGCCATCAGACCAACGAACCCTATTTTGAACCACGCGGATGCACTCATTATCTTGCAGCGCAATTTTGCTCATAAATCGGCTCGTTCCGTATCGACTTCTAAAAAATCATTCGTTGAAAAAGGATCTAAAATGGGTTCGCTCCCTGCAACAGAAGAAATTCCGAAGTGAATACAACTGTTTCGTTGTGGAAGGACGAAAGGGAGTGGAGGAAGGGTTGAAGTCTTCCTTCGTTTTGCATTCGGCCTATACCACCGACGCTGAGTGGGCTGCAACTCACGATCAGGCAATCGTTGTGAGTGCGCGTGAGATGGAACAGATGACCGGGCTCAGTTCGCCGTCATCTCATTTGGCGGTTTTTCAGCAGCACGCGTATTTACCCGAATGGCAGGCTATATCTTCTGTGCTCGTGCTAGACGGAATTGCT
>JAIYBR010000185.1 GCA_027488435.1 Flavobacteriales bacterium | reverse complement strand
TACTCGAGGAAATTCGCGATCATATGAAGAAACCTTGAGTATTTCACTTGTAGTCTAAACAAATAATCTAGCCGCTTGTTTGGCACTTGCGCCATATGCAGAGAAGAACCTCAATAATCGTAATCGCCGCTGTATGCATTATCTCACTTGCGTGCGTGTGGTTGATTTCAGGGCTTAAATTCAGCTACGATTTCGAGGCTTTTTTTCCAAAGAACGATCCGGAAACGGAATTTTATCTCCAGCTGCGTGATCGTTTTGAAACCGATAATGATTTCTTTATCGTCGCGCTTGAAAACGATGGTTCCGTTTTTCAAGAAGATTTTTTAGCCAGAGTCGATAGCTTGAATAGTCTGCTGGATTCTGTGCCAGACGTGACAGCAGCGATGGGACCAACCCGACTGAAACGCATTATTCGTGACCCATTGCTAGGGCAAGTGATGGAGGTTCCCATGCTTCGTTTTCGCGAGCCGGCAGCATATGCGTCCGATTCTCTCGAACTGTCGCTTACACCTGGTTTGGTAGGTTGGTTTTTCTCAGCCGATTACAGGACCGTTGCCATTCAGCTGCGTCATACTCAGCGATTATCGAAGGAGCGATGTGATGCTCTTGCAGAGAATATCGAAAAGATGAGTAATCAGTTTCGATTTGCAAAAACCCATTTAATAGGCCGTGCCTTAGGTCAGAAGCTATATGTAGAGCTCATGATTCAAGAAATAATTCTATTTATTTCTCTAAGTCTCATTCTTACTACGTTGTTTTTATATGTCGCGTTCCGCTCAGCATGGGGCATATTGATTCCGACCATGGTCGTGTTGATTTCAATCCTCTGGACATTAGGTTTTATTCGAATCCTGGGCAATGACCTGGACCTCATGCTTACTGTGCTGCCTACGATTTTATTTGTGGTAGGTATGAGTGACTCAGTGCATGTTTTAACCAAGTACATGCAAGAATTAAGGAATGGACGTGAAAAGAAGGATGCTATTCGCTACGCGTTCAAAAGTATTCGTTTGGCAACTTTTCTCACAGCCCTCACAACTTCAATTGGTTTTCTGACCCTGGTTCTTTCCAATATAGAACCCATTAGTAAGTTCGGTATATACACTTCGGTGGGAATCATGCTGGCCTATGGTCTTACTTATAGTTTATTGCCGGCCATTCTCTTTTTAGCTCAGCCTTCAAGGCTCCATACGTTTGCGCTTACCGATGATTTCTGGACAGTGAAGCTCCATTCGTTTTTAATGTGGATAATCAAGCGTCGATATTACATCGTGACCGGAACAGTGCTTGTTTGTGTGGCGAGTTTTGTGGGCATTAATCGTTTGAATATCGATAATAAAATGCTAGAAGATTTGCGCGATGAGCATCGCTTGAAGCAAGAATTCTTCTTCATGGAAGAACACTTCTCGGGTTGTCGTCCTTTCGAAATGGCCATAACACTTTCGGACGCATCGCAATTAAATGATCCGACATTCATGAATGATATGGATACTCTCAACGGATGGCTTCGCCAGACATATGGAGTGGGTTCGCTGGTATCGTATTCTGAAATACTCAAGAGTGTAAGCCAGGCCAATAATGCTGGTATGCGTGAATTTTATCGCATCCCGCAGGACAGCGCGGAACTTCGGCGATTGAACAAATTGCTGGCAAGAAAGGAGTTCAGTGATCTCTTGAAAACGCAGTATAACAGTGAGGTTCGCGTGTTGCGGATTGCAGGAAGGATTGGTGATTTTGGTAGGAATCACTATGAGCGACTTAATACGCAATTGGATGATTTTATTTCGGCAAACTGCAAGACAAAGTTTGAGTATAAGGTAACAGGAACCGCACACCTCATAGATTTAAACAATCGTTATTTGGTCGAGAACTTGGTTTGGGATCTCCTTCTTTCTGTGGCAGTAATTGGGCTTATTATGGGCTTTGTCTACAAATCGCCTAAAATGATTATTCTCACCATAATCCCTAATTTGATTCCACTCATAATTGTAGGTGGTATCATGGGTTATGCGGGTATTCCACTGAAAGTTTCGACATCGATTATCTTCAATATTGCCTTCGGTATAGCTGTAGACGATACGATTCATTTTCTGGCACGCGTGCGCACGCTTCTGCGTGAGGGTTTGAGCCCTCTCTACGCCGTAAAACGTACCTTCCTGACTACGGGTAAAGCAATGGTCGTGACCACACTTATTCTAAGCGGAGGTTTTCTCACTCTTATCCTTTCTGACTTCATGGGAACCTTCTACATTGGTTTGCTTATTAGCCTTACGCTTTTTATAGCACTCATCGCCGAGCTGCTTGTTTCGCCGCTAGTTATTATCTTCTTTTATAGGAAGAAGTAGAACGATAATGGGATTGTCGGAAAATAGGAGTGAAGGATTATAGGTGGCTCCAATTTCTTATTTTCATTTTGTTTCTCTACATGTTCTAAAAATTCCGGAAGGAGAAAAGCAATCAGTTGCAGAATGATTGCGCGAGACACTATAATCCTACACTCCTATTTTCCTATACTCCTGTATAATTCTGCAAACGCCGCCGCTACAGCCTCATTACTAAATCGCTCCAATGCGTAGGTGCGCAATGCTGATTTGTCGTACGTGTGAATATTGATTGCCATGGTTTCAATGGCGCTTGCCAGACCAATTTCATCTCCGCGTTCGATAAGTATACCGCGCTCAGCATTGATGTGCTCACTGATTCCACCTACGCGTGTGCTAATAACAGGTAGGCCGCAGGCAAGGGCTTCCACAATAACACACGGCAAGTTTTCATAGTTGCTGAATAGCATCAACGCATGCGAC
This sequence comes from Flavobacteriales bacterium, assembly GCA_027488435.1. Classification (GTDB taxonomy): domain Bacteria; phylum Bacteroidota; class Bacteroidia; order Flavobacteriales_D; family Sanyastnellaceae; genus JAIBBG01. The sequence goes on along the minus strand of JAIYBR010000185.1, from coordinate 28,495 downwards.
GATTCCATTTTATTCGCCACCCCTTCCCAAGAAATTTCTCCGAAGTAGTCGATGGAGTCGGGGCGAATATTGAGATTTTCTGCTTGTTGTTTCCAGTGTTCGATTGGTCCATCACCGCCGAGTGTAAGGTGCACATGATGGTTTCGGTCTGATATCGTTTTCCAGACGCGCAGTATTCCGCTGACGTTTTTATGACTGTCGATGAGTGAGCTTACGTGTAAAAATCGAATGAGGTCGCCGGATGGTTTCGCCAGTGAAAAGAGATGAGTGTCGACCACGTTCGGAACTACCTGATATTTTCCATGTATACCGAAGTCAATCATTTTTTCCTGTAAATCGACCGTCACGGGGCAGAGAAACGACGCCTTTCGAGCTCCAAACTTCGACATCCACAGCAGGAGTGGGTGTCGCTTTCTTGCGTTGACGGGGTCGTAGCCTGTCCAATGTTCCGTAACGATATACGGCAGGTTGAATTTGCTTTGCAGCCAGCGAGGCTGCCATCCGTGTGGCCACAAAATGTTGTGATGAACTACGTCGAATTGAATCTTATTTGAACGAATGAGATGAAACGCACCTTTAATAAATGCCTTTCGCTTCGCGAAAAATCCGGGTCTGCAGTAAACGATTACCGTATTGACATTCTTCTCGCAATGCTCTTCAATCTTGGGCGGACCTTTCCATTCAGGCAGGGACGCAACGTAAAGAACCCATACATTGCACAACGTGGCAACCGCCTCTGCATGCCGCTGCACGAAGTTGCCGACGGTTGTATGCGCCTTGCTTGGATACCAGCCCGAAGTGAATAATATGGTAAGTTGTTTTTGGCTCACACGAAATCTAGGCTGCAATCTAAGCTCAAACGATTACATGATTTTCTTGTTGGTTCTGAAAGAAAAATACATTTAATTTGCACCCGCTTTTAGACGGTGGTCGTAGCTCAGTTGGTAGAGCCCCAGATTGTGGTTCTGGTTGTCGTGGGTTCGATCCCCATCGATCACCCTTCATGAAAAAAGGTCCTTCATCGGACCTTTTTTTATTTCTTTAATTCCGGGGCAATACCATTCACAAAATCTTCCAATACGCGTGCTTTCTCCGCTGCCTTAGACCCCGAAAATCCGAATAGATCAGCGTATGTAATCGTTCGATTGTATTCCTTGAGCATCGGACCAGCTAGCGGCAGGTAGCTCCAGTGCCACGCTTCCTCTTCGTATCCGCTGCGCCCGTCCCTTTTCGAAGTATAGGTTTGAAAGTAGCCGTAGTCTGCAGCGTGTGCGCACAGCCACTGATAGATTATGAGGCCTTTACCAGTGGTGAAAAAGGCCGGCTCCAAACTGTTTAAATCGATATCTGTTCCCCAATGGTGCCGGCTGGTACCGGGCATGCTGCTGAATTTGAGAATATCTACAATGCGGTCGATATCTGTTTTGCCTTCGTACTGCGGTCGCTTCCATTTGCGCTCCCAGATTTCTTTTTGCGAATCGAAATTGCGCGTTGCCGAAAGAATGGTGAGCGTAATGCCTTCTTTCAGCGCTGCTTCGTGCATGCGCTTGAAAGCGTCATACGCTTCTTTGCGCAGATAGATGTCTATCTTCGAAGAGTGACGTGACTCGATGAGTTGGAAGTCACTGTGTTTGGCCGGATTGAATTTTCCCAGCAGCTCTTCTCTCGAAAATGGTACAATTGAATCTGCCGGAATCGTTGTCGCCGAACTATGTCGGCCAAGCAAGAAAAGCGTAGCAAACACGAATAGCCGATATACATTCAACAGACGCATCAATGAATTCCTTTGGAAGCGAGGTAACGCTCTGCATCGAGCGCAGCCATGCAACCTGTGCCGGCAGCTGTCACGGCCTGGCGATAGGTCTTATCGGCAGCATCGCCTGCTACGAAAACACCCTCGATATTGGTTTTGGATGATCCGGGAACGTTTAGAATATATCCTGTTTCGTCGGTATTGATCCACGGTTTGAATACATCGGTGTTTGGTTTGTGGCCGATGGCAACAAAGAATCCGGTTGCTTTCAACGTGCGCTGTTCGCCTGTTTCGCGGTTTTTCACCAATACAGCCTCAACGCCTTGATCTCCGAGAAGGTCTTCTGTCTCGGTGTTCCAAAGCACTTCAATGTTTGGAGTGCTGGTCACGCGGTGTTGCATGGCTTTCGATGCGCGCATTTTATCACTACGCACAAGCATATACACTTGCTTGCAAAGTTTGGCGAGATAGGTTGCCTCTTCTGCTGCTGTATCGCCTGCTCCTACAATTACAACATCTTGGTTGCGGTAAAAGAAACCATCGCAAACAGCACATGCGCTAACGCCACCGCCCAATTCGCGCAATCGTGTTTCGTTGGGAAGTCCCAGCCATTTGGCACTAGCACCTGTCGAGATAATGATCGAGTCGGCACTGATGGTATGTTTTCCGTTGTCGATTTCTACCCAGTGTTTAGGTCCTGTAAAATCTACTTTGGTAACCCAGCCGCTGCGAACATCGGTTTCAAAGCGCACTGCCTGGTTTTTTAAATCAGCCATCATTTCCGGGCCTTTCACACCGTGCGGATAACCGGGGAAGTTGTCCACTTCTGTGGTGTCCATCAATTGCCCGCCGGGTTGTGAACCCTCATACATTACAGGTTTCATATCGGCGCGTGCGGCATAAATTGCTGCTGTGTATCCGGCCGGTCCGCTGCCAACGATCAGGCACTTCACATGTTCTTTTGCTTCCATCGTGATTTTAATTTGGACTGCAAATATATCCGTGTGGTACGGTACAAAATGTAGTACAGGTGACTCAACTGTTAATTACGATTAACCTCAGGTCAGAATCAGATTGATAGGAAAGGCAGTAGTTTTACCGCACCCATGAAGCACTTGTTTTCTCCTGCCACCCGCGAAAACATCCGAATTGCCTGGCTTGCAATCGGAAGTCAACGTTTGCGTGCGGTCATTACGGTGAGCATTATAGCGCTTGGCATTATGGCATTGGTGGCAATGATAACGGCCACTCAGGCGTTGGAAAACAAAGTGAACAAGGAGTTTGGTCGCATGGGTAGTAACACCTTCACCATTCGTTCGGGTTGGAAGGGAGGACAGAATGGCGAGGCGGAAATCAAGAATGAACCGGTCGATTTTGCAGAAGCTACACGCTTTACGCGTGATTATGATTATCCTGCTATTGTTTCTCTCACCGCTCTGGGTTCTTTCAACGCTACGTTGCGCCATAATAACATTAAGTCTAATCCTAACATCCGTGTTTTGGGTTGCGAGCCGACTTACCTCGAACTATCGGGCTATGACCTTGAATCTGGCCGCAACTTCAGTGAGGGAGAAATGAGCGATGGTTCAAACGTCATTGTAATTGGCGCTGATGTTAAGAAGCAACTTTTTGAGAATACAGGCGCAGTAGGAAAAGAATTATTCGTCGGTAGTTATCGCTACGAAGTCATAGGCGTTCTGAAAAGCAAGGGTAATACGTTCGGTATGTCAGGCGATAATCAATGCCTGGTTCCCGTATCGAATGTGCGTAAAACCATGGCCACCGACGAGACAGAATATGTTCTCAATATACGCGTAAGGGACATCCAAAACATCGAAGCTGCCATGGACGATGCCAGAGGAATTATGCGAACGGTGCGTGGAAATATGCCTGGTGATGATGACACATTTGAGATGTATAAAAGCGATCAAATCGCTCGGAATCTGAACGATCTCACTTCGAATATTACGATTGGAGCTTCTATCATTGGTGTAATAACGTTGCTCGGAGCCGCTATAGGGCTCATGAATATTATGCTCGTTTCGGTTACAGAGCGAACACGAGAAATTGGTACGCGCAAAGCAATAGGTGCTAGCTCTGCGGCAATCCGTTCTCAATTCCTGATTGAGTCAATCATGATAGGGCAATTAGGCGGAGTTGTCGGTATCTTCCTGGGTATCTTGGCGGGGAATGTAGTATCGCTCGTGGTAGGCACTAGCTTCACCGTGCCGTGGGCTTGGATATTTATCGGTGTCACTATTTGCTTTTTGGTAAGCGTTATCAGCGGTTATTACCCGGCGCGAAAGGCCGCCAAGCTCGATCCGATTGAAGCATTGAGATATGAGTAGTGACTAGTAACTAGTAACTAGTGTTCACTGCTTGCCGGGTTTCACCTTAATTTTTTGATGCGTGAAATCTCGCGTTCGATAGCCCAGCCCATTTTATTATCAATCTGATTTTGTTTTAGAGCCAACAGCAGTTTGCCGGTATCAATGATCTCGCGCGAATTCACTTCTTCCGGAAGGGCTTCCGAATATTCATGGAAAAGTTGAGTGAATCGCAGCATGTATTTTTCCTGCAAGTCGATTATGGCCGATAATACATTTTCGAGCTGTTTGAAGGAATTCGAGTTCATGAGCTGCAATTTCAGGCTGCTCAATTCACTTTCGTATGACTCCAGTAAGTCGATTTTTCCTGAGCCGGAGAGTATGGGTTCTTTTATTTGGAAAGGCTCATTTGCGTCGGTGATCGATAGCGCTTCCTCAGCTGCAATCAGTTGCCCAACCGTTTTTTGTTTACTTCGAAGCAATGAAGGCACCATGTATTTCTGCAGGATGCCTTGCTTCCATTCGAACAATTTCTCTTCATGCCGATTTTCGAATTCATCGAAATCGTGCGACGATTCAATCCCCATTAATGCCATAGCTTTTTGTTTTGTAATTTCATGCTGCATTACGATGAGGTTGGGAGAGGGTTACTTCAATTGGCCTGATTTTTATCAATGGCTCGCGGCCGTAAAAATAAATCAACTCGAACATGGTCTCTAGCCTCCTTACTGTTGAAGCACGATTTTACGGGACACTTATTTTTGTAATCACCAAATTGAAACGCACATGACGAAGTATCTCCTTTTGTTTGTCTTTTTATCTATAAAAATGATTTGCCTCGGTGGCGGCTCTGATACGTTGCAAAGACCTGCCGTGAAGGGAGTCATCAAGGTGAGCGGAACAATAGCAGCTCACAAGGCAGGGAAACTTTTAATCTGGGAATCATTCGGACGCAATGTGGTAAAACTGGACAGCACGCAAATCACCAATGGTCAGTTTGCATTTGCCGAGCGTGAATTTGAAACGGGAGTTTATATGATTGGATTGAACGAGAACAACATGTGTCCCGTTATTCTCAATCCGACTGAAAAAACGGTTGAATTACAATTTAGCGGAGTAAAACTCGAGAACTCGATGACTTCTTCGAGTTCCAAGGAGAATGCGGGATGGAGTGTATATAGCCAGCAGGAACCGGCTTTGCTCAAAGCAATCAAGGATGCTAAGGTTGGTGCGGCGAAGAATCCGGAGAAGAAGGCCGAGTTCGACAAGCAGCTTGCTGCAAAGGAGAAAGAGCTGCTGAATCTTCAGAAGAAAATGATAGCCGACTATCCGGGAACACAGCTGGCGAAGTTGATGGTCTGGAAACAGGAGCCCAACCGAACTGATATTCGAAAGTATTGGGACAATGTCGATTTTAGTGATGTGAGCCTAACCCGAAGCCGGGTCCTTTCGGACCGAATTGAAAGTTTTATGCGCTTGTTCAGCAAGGGTAGTGATAGCGGTTTTTACAGTTGTATCGAGGTCGTGGTAGAGCGGGCCAAAGCGCATGACGCTGTGTTGGAGTTTGCCTTGAATCAGATGCTCGTGGGTTTTTATGAGAGTAACATGGAAACTATTTGTATGTATATCATCGATAACTACATCAATGGCGATGCTTGTGGCGATGCAGATTTGAGCAGCGTGGTGAAAAATACAGCCGAGAGTATTCAGCGATTGTCCATTGGACATACGCCCCCCAACATTCGGCTGAATGATTCAAACGGACAGCCTATTGATTTGTATGCGTTGGCAGCCCCAAAGAGGTATACGCTGGTGCTTTTCTGGAGCAGCTTCTGCGAGCATTGCAAGGGTGAAGCACCGGAGGTGAAGGCCTGTTATGATGCCTGGAGTAAAAAGGGATTCGAGATTCTCGGGGTTTCTATTGATAGAAGCACGGATGCATGGAAGACGGCTATCACAGAGCGTGGATTTACCTTTCCGAATGTTTGCGGCATGAAAGATTTTCAATCGCAGGTCGCCAAGGATTATCGCGTTACACGTACTCCTGCATTTTACTTATTGAATGCTAAAGGCGAAATAGTATTGAAGCCGAAGAGTATGCGTGAAGTGCAAAGCTACCTGGTCAAGAACCTTAAGTAGTTTGTTTGAAGAAAACGAAAAGGCCGCAGCTGCGGCCTTTTTCATATTATGGAGAAGTTTTTTTATGCCCAGCTTGCAATCTTTTCAGCTTTGTATGCTCCTGCTTCTAACTTCTCGCGTACTTTCTTGAAGCAGTCGATTGTGTAATTCACATCTTCCACGGTATGCACTACAGTAGGGATGAGTCGAAGCATTATCACGTCTTTTGGAACGACCGGATATACCACGATAGAGCAGAAGATGTTGTACGTTTCGCGCAACTCTAGTGTCACGTTGGTGGCTTCACCGAGTGAGCCTTTTAAAAATACGGGCGTCACAACCGAATTGGTGTGTCCGATGTCGAAACCTGCGTCTTTCAGTCCGTTTTGCAATGCCCCTGCAATGTGCCAGAGTTGTTGCTGCAATTCGGGCATAGATCGTAGCATTTCCAATCGTTTAATAGCACCGATAACGATAGGCATGGGCAACGCCTTGGCAAAAGTTTGTGAGCGCATATTATAGCGCAGGTATTCAATAACGTGTTCTTCACTGGCTACGAAAGCACCAACGGTTGCCATTGCTTTGGCAAACGTACCGAAGTATACATCGATGTCTTTCTGAACACCTTGTGCATCACCGGCTCCTCTTCCGTTTTCTCCGATAGAGCCAAACCCATGTGCATCGTCCACAAACAAACGGAAGCCGTATTCTTTTTTATAGGAAACAATTTCCTTGAGTTTGCCCTGATCGCCTGCCATACCGAAAACACCTTCCGTGAGCACCAAAATGCCACCACCTGTTTTGTCGGTAATGGATTTGGCATGCTTCAATTGTTTTTCGAAGCTCTCCATATCGTTGTGCTGGAAAACGAAGCGTTTACCATTGTGCAAGCGCACTCCGTCTACCATGCATGCGTGACATTCACTATCGTAAACAATTACATCATGGCGGCCAACGAGTGCTTCAATGGCGCTCATGCATCCCTGGTATCCGAAGTTTAGTAAGAATGCGTCTTCTTTCTGCATGAAAGAGGCGAGCTCCGATTCGAGCTGTTCGTGATATTTGGTTTGGCCGCTCATCATTCGAGCGCCCATCGGGTAGGCCATACCCCATTGAGCTGCGGCTTCGGTATCTACTTTTCGGATTTCAGGATGGTTTGCGAGTCCGATGTAGTTGTTCAGGCTCCACACCAAAACCTTTTTACCTCTGAAGATCATGTGAGGGCCGAGTTCACCTTCCAATTTGGGAAATGTGAAGTAGCCATGCGATTCTTTGGAATGCTGACCCAACGGGCCGCGATTCTTGGCAATGCGATCAAAAATATCCAACGTATTCAGGTTTAAAAATTTCTAAGCCAAAATTAGGAAATGGTTATCGTGAATAATCTGTGTCTAAAAGCATTTATAAACATCGAGCAATAGAACGCTTTTTTTGTGCGCTAGCATATGATGTCAGAGCGGGTTTGATTGCTTATTTTCGCCGCCTGGTATGATCAAATCCGTAATCCTGAATACGTGTGCTTTAGCACTGTTGGCTGTTGCTCTCTTGGCGAGTTGCAGCGATTATAACAAGGTATTGAAGAGTACCGATATCAACTATAAGTTCACAAAGGCGAAGGAGTATTACGAAAAGGAACACTATTACAAGTCATTACCCATTCTGGAGGAGCTCATCGGTTTGACCCGTGGCTCTCAGTTGGCTGAAGAAGTTTATTACCTCTACGCAAAAAGCCATTTCGGAGTTGAAGATTACTACTTGGCGAATTATTATCTGAAAACCTTCTCTAAAACCTTCACAAACAGCCCTCGTTCGGAGGAGTGTCTGTTTCTGGCGGCTGAGTGCAGCTTCAAGCTCTCTCCAAGTTATGCTTTGGATCAGACAGACACGCACAACGCGATTGATGAGTACCAGTTGTTTCTCGACACATACCCTCATAGCAATCTCAAGGATTCTGCTAATCATCAAATGGATAGGTTGAATTTGAAGCTTGAGAAAAAGGCTTACGAAAACGCCTATCAGTTTGCTAAGACTCTGAAATTCAAAGCTGCTACTGCAGCTTTGAAGGAGTTTGTGAAGGATTACCCAGGGTCGGTCTACCGGGAGGAGGCGCTGTATCTCATTGTGAAGTGTCAGTACATGCTGGCTGAGGGCAGCATCGATGAGAAGAAATTGGAGAGAATGCGCGCAGTAGCTGAAAATTATCGTACATTCGCAACCGCTTTTCCCGAAAGTAAGTTTCTAGCAGACGCTGCAAGCTACTTGCGCAAAAGCGAGAAGCAAGTAGAAAAATGGATTTCAACCGCTAGCGAACAATCTAAAAAATGAGTACATACAAGAATTCAACAGCTGCCAAGACCACGGTAACCCGCAATACCAGTGAGTTGTATGACAAGGTGGATGGCAATCTTTTCGAAACAATCGTTTTGTTGACCAAGCGCGCCAACCAGATTAGCCGCGAAATGAAGGAAGAGTTGTCTCAGAAATTGGAAGAGTTTGGTAGCAACAGCGATAATCTAGAGGAGGTTTTCGAGAACCGTGAGCAAATTGAAATTAGCCGCCACTATGAGCGCCTTCCGAAGCCACACAGTATTGCTGTGCAAGAATTGATTGATGGTGCTATCCACTATCGCTACCCGGAAGAAATTAAGAATAGCTAATTCTTACAAGAGATATACAAGGGAAAGATGGCCGAATGCCATCTTTCTTCATTTTCGGACGAAATGCTTCAAGGTAAGAAAATAATCGTAGGGGTTTCGGGTAGCATTGCTGCCTACAAAGCGGCATTCCTCGTGAGGCTTCTGGTACAAGCTGGAGCCGAGGTCCGCGTTATGCTGACGAATGGCGCTTTACAGTTCGTCACTCCGCTCACGTTTTCGACGTTGAGTAAGAATCCCGTTCATTCCGATTTCACAGAGAATAAAGATAGTGGGGTGTGGGTCAATCATGTTGAAATGGCCTTGTGGGCCGACCTCATGATTTTAGCGCCGTTGACGGCTAACACGTTGAGCAAAATGGCTCATGGTCAATGCGATAGTTTTTTCATGGCTGTATACATGAGTACTCGCTGCCCGGTGTTCTTTGCACCTGCCATGGATCATGACATGTTTTTACACGGAGGAACCACCGAGAATATAGACAAACTTGTTTCCTTCGGGCATCATCTGCTGGCTCCTGGGGAAGGCGAGTTAGCCAGTGGTTTGACAGGAAAGGGAAGAATGGCCGAGCCCGAAGAGATTGTGGCTTCAGTGGTTTCGACGTTGACAGCACAAAGCCCATTGCATGGTAAATATGTTTTGGTTACCGCAGGCCCAACGTATGAAGCGATTGACCCGGTGAGGTTCATTGGAAATCACTCTACCGGTAAAATGGGTTTTGCGCTTGCTGAAACGCTGGCCAATTTAGGAGCCCGCGTGTCGCTGGTTTGCGGGCCCAATCAATTGACGGTTCAACATCCGCTGATTCATCGTATCGATGTTACTTCAGCTAACCAAATGCTTGATGCGTGTCTTCCTTTGTTTGAGAAGGTGGATGGCGCTGTTCTTGCCGCTGCAGTGGCCGATTACATGCCGGAAGTTGCATTGGCAAAGAAGCAAAAGAAAAACGATGAAGATTGGACCTTGCAGCTGGTGAAAACCCCCGATATTGCCATGGCTCTTGGAAGTTGCAAACGCGATGGTCAATGGTTAGTCGGATTCGCATTGGAAACGCATGATGAGCTGGCGAATGCGAAGAGCAAACTCGAGCGTAAAAATCTTGATTTGATTGTGCTCAATAGTCTGCGCGATGAGGGTGCCGGCTTCGGTACTGATACCAATAAAATCACCTTAATTTGGCGCGACAATAAAATTGCCGAGTTCGGGTTGAAACCCAAAGCTCTTGTGGCGCGTGACATTACAGATGCGATAATAGAATTAATGAATCGATGAATAGAATTATCCTGCTAGCAATAGGTTTTTGTTTTTCGGCACTGACCACTAGCGCCCAGGAATTGAATGCAACCGTTAACGTATTGATTCCTCAGCAGGTGATTTCACCTCCTGAGTTTTTCAATACAATGAAGGCAACGATTACGGAGTTTCTCAATGGACGTCGCTGGTCGAAGGACACCTGGCAGAACAACGAGCGCATACAATGTACTTTTCAGATTACCATCGAGCAGCAAATCGATAATCGATCATTCAAAGGAAGTCTTCAGGTAACATCCAGCAGACCGGTCTATAATTCCGATTACAAAACATCTGTACTCAACATCAATGATCGCGACTTCGAATTTGTGTTTCAAGAAAATACTATGATACAGTGGAGTAATGACCAGCACCGCGATAATCTAAGCAGTGTGCTGGCTTTTTATGCTCAACTGATTCTAGCCATGGATTATGACACCTTCGCCATCGAGGGTGGAACCGACTACTATCTCGCTTGTCAGAATATTATCAATAATGCACAGAATACCCCTGAGTCAGGCTGGCGCAGCAATGAGAAGGGAAGGCAGAATCGCTTCTGGCTCATCGAGAATATCTTATCGCAATCATTCAAGCCGATACGAGAGTTTCTGTATAACTATCATCGCATGGGATTAGATAAGCTGGCCATCAATCAAGCAGAAGCCATAGCGATTATGAGTTCGGCGATCGATGGACTGAATGAGGTGCATCGAATAAAACCATCTTCATACAATATGCAGGTATTATTCTATTCGAAGTCTGACGAGATTGTAAACATCTATACACCTCGCGTTATGACCGAGAAAAAGAAGGTGGCGGATACGTGTAAAATTCTCGATCCGGGTAACATTTCCAAGTACGATCGGATTCTGCAATAACAGCTAATTTGTTATTGTGAATAACTAGTCTGCCGTTATTCCTTTCGGTTACCAATGCGTTCGCATGCAATGCTCTTATTTTGCTCTATGCATTTTGCTACGCCATGCTAAAGTCAATTTACATTCAGAACTATGCGCTCATCGATGAACTTTCGATTGATGTGTCCTCAGGATTTACTGCTATCACAGGTGAAACGGGAAGTGGAAAATCTATTCTCCTTGGTGCATTTGGACTTTTGCTTGGCGAGCGTGCCGATGCGAAATCGATACGACATGGCGATGCAAAGTGTGTGGTTGAAGCTACCTTCGACTTGACAGGCCTTGAATTGAATACGTTTTTCGAAGAGCATGATTTGGATTACGAAACCCATGCTGTTGTGCGTCGCGAGATTGCTGTGGGAGGCAAGAGCAGGGCTTTCATCAACGACACTCCGGTGCAGTTGCATGTGCTGAAATTGCTTGGCGGCAGGCTGGTCGACATTCACAGCCAGCACGAAAATTCTTTATTAGGCGAGCGTTCCTTTCAATTTGAAGTTCTCGATGCATTCTCCGGAAATGGCGCTGTGCTCAAGTCATACCGAGTAGTATTCGCGAAGTGGAATGAACGTCGTGCTGAACTCACCGGCTTGAAAGCGCAATTGGCGCAATGGCAGCAAGAGCAAGATTACGTGCAGTTCCAATTGCAGGAACTTGAAAAGGCCAGGCTGGCTGAATTGAATCAGGAAGAGCTGGAGTCGGAATTGAATACATTGCAGCATGCCGATCACATTCGTCAGGCATTGCACGGTGCGGGTGAAATTCTCGATGGTGCAGAAAATTCGGTGCTTGCTCAGTTGGCCGCAGCGAAGTCGATTCTCACTAAGGTGAGCAATCATCATGTTGCGCTTACCGATTATCACAATCGTTTGGAAAGTAGCATCATTGAATTGCGAGAATTAGCGCGCGATATCGAGTCGTTTGCTGCGGGCATTCAGAGCGATGAAAGGAAGGCAGAGCAAATCGGAGATCGCTTGTCAATGTTGTATCAGTTGCAGAAGAAACATCGTGTGCAAACTTCGGTTGAACTTTTGGAAATCTTGAAACAGCTGCAATCGCGCGCAACTTCATCGGAAGAGTTGGATGAGCGCATCAAGCAGTGTGAATTAGAAATAGCGGAATTAACCAATGAGCTGATCGATTTATCCATGAAGCTCGATAAAGCAAGAGCGAAGGGAACGAAGATGGCGGAGCAGGAAATGCGAGGCTATTTCATTCAGCTAAGTATGGAGCATGCAGAGGTTCAGTTGCACCTTGAGCGCAAAGATGAATTCGATAGTTGGGGGCGAAATCAAATTGCATTTCTCTTCAAAGCCAATAAGGGCGGACAGTTTCAGCCCATCCAGAAGGTTGCCAGCGGAGGTGAAATTTCACGCGTGATGCTGGCCATCAAAGCATCCATCAGCAAACACAAGCGTTTGCCCGTGCTCATTTTGGATGAAATCGACCAGGGTGTAAGCGGAGAAGTAGGCTTGAAGATTGGCGCCATTCTTAAGGAAATGAGTTCATCCATGCAGTTAGTTACAATCACTCATTTACCTCAGATAGCAGGTAAAGCCGACCATCATTGGAAGGTAGCTAAAGAGGTCAAAGGCGAGCAGACATTCACCTCAGTTGAGGAGATTCGTGATGAATTGCGTGTGAATGAACTCGCCGAAATGCTGGGTGGAAAGAAACTTTCACCGGCGGCCTTGGCCAACGCAAAGGAGCTTTTGTCTTAGAACTCGGCGTTGAGGGGAGTGCGGGGGAAAGGAATCACATCGCGAATATTTCCCATACCTGTCACAAACATGATGAGTCGTTCGAAGCCCATTCCAAAACCGGCATGCGTGCATGTTCCGAATTTGCGTGTTTCGAGGTACCACCAGATGTGATCTTCCGGAATGTTGAATTGCGCGCACTTGCTGCGAAGAACATCGAGGCGTTCTTCACGCTGTGAACCACCAATTATTTCGCCAATGCCGGGCACCAGAATATCCATCGCGGCAACTGTATGTCGGCCTTGTGCATCGGGCTCGTTCATGCGCATGTAAAATGCTTTGATGGCAGCCGGATAGCCTGTGATAATAACCGGTTTCTGGAAGTGTTTCTCCACCAGATAACGCTCGTGTTCACTTTGCATGTCGATGCCCCATTCTACCGGATACTTGAATTTCTTTTTCTTGAAATGATTCGACTGAAGGAGAATGTCGATTGCTTCGGTGTAGGTGATACGCTCGAATTCATTGCCCACAATCATGTTCAATCGCTCGAGCAATGGCATGGCCTGGCGTTCATCGACAGGCTTCTGCTTGTCTTCATTCATTTCGCGCTCTTGCAAAAATTCAAGGTCTTCACGGCAATGATCGAGAGCATATCGAATGCAGTACTTCAGGCACGCCTCGCCCAAGTCCATATTATCGTTGATATCGTTGAAGGCCACTTCCGGCTCGATCATCCAGAATTCAGCTAAGTGACGGCTTGTGTTCGAGTTTTCTGCGCGGAAGGTTGGGCCAAATGTGTAGACCTTGCCCAATGCGAGTGCTGCCAATTCAGCTTCGAGCTGTCCGCTTACGGTGAGGTTGGTAGCTTTTCCGAAGAAATCTTCAGCATGGTCGACCTTGCCAGATTTGGCAATTTCATCGAGGTTCAGATTGGTTACGCGAAACATTTCGCCTGCGCCTTCTGCATCGCTTCCGGTGATAATCGGGGAATGCAGGTAATAGAATCCTTGATCGTTGAAGAACTTATGAATGGCAAATGCCAGGTGGTGGCGTATGCGGAATACAGCTCCGAAGGTGTTGGTGCGGAATCGCAGATGCGCCTTTTCGCGCAGAAACTCGAGCGAGTGGCGCTTCATCTGGATGGGATATTCGTTTGGATCGCAGTCGCCAAGAATCTCAAGGCTATCGCAAATCACTTCAATGTCTTGGCCTTTGCCCAAACTCTTCTGCACCTTGCCCGTGGCAGCCACCGCCGCACCGGTTTGTAGGCGCTTGAGCGTATTCTCTCCGTGTTGCTCTTTGCTGACCACGATTTGCATAGTGCGAATGGTAGATCCATCGGAAACCGAAAGAAACTGATCATTGCGCAGTGTACGAACCCACCCTTTAACGGTAACAACGGTGTCGATGGGTTGAGAAGCGAAAAGTTCGGCGATAGTAGCGTGCGGCATAGCAAAGCGTTTTGAGAGCGCGAATTTACCACATCGGGTTTAAACTCTGGGAGAGGTCTTTACGAAACAGATGCGCGCTCAGGCACATTAGGTAAGTCGCTTTCAACTTTACCGTCGCGCATGCGCACAATGCGATGTGCCATGCGGGCAATGTCTTCTTCGTGTGTAACGATGATGATGGTGTTTCCTGCGCGGTGAATCTCATCGAACAAGGCCATGATTTCGTGGCTGGTCTTCGTGTCGAGGTTACCCGTCGGTTCGTCGGCGAGAATGATGGAAGGGTTGTTTACCAAGGCACGAGCTACAGCCACGCGTTGCCGTTGACCTCCGGAAAGCTCATTGGGCTTATGATTCATGCGTTCTCCCAAGCCGACACTTTGCAAAGCGGCCTTGGCTTTTTCGTTGCGCATTTCTTTGGGTATACCCGCATACACCAGTGGCAGCGCTACGTTATCGAGCGAGCTGTATCGGGGCAGTAGGTTGAACGTTTGAAAAATGAAGCCGATTTCCTTATTGCGGATTTCTGCCAGTTTATTGTCGTCGAGATTGGCCACATTCGGGCCGTTCAAGAAGTAGGAGCCGGAAGTAGGCGTGTCGAGACAGCCGATGATGTTCATGATCGTGCTCTTTCCCGAACCCGAAGGACCCATCAAAGCCACATATTCGTTTTTTTGAATCGACAAGTCAACGCCGTTCAAGGCCTTGATGGTTTCATCGCCGATGCGATAAAACTTGGTCAATCCTTCGATGCGAATAATTTCCTGCATGCGGTGTAAATGTACGTCTGAACTTCCATGTGTGGTGGCTGACCTTTGTTTTCGCGCTCGTTTTTTTCATAAAAAGCTTAATGCTCCATTGCTCATATTTTCCGTTACGATATCCTGATTAGGTTAAGTGAATTATGCATTGGCTTAATAATTTGCCTGGTTTGTTTATCCTAATTATATTGCACGCAACTACCACCAAAATAGTCTCCGTTTTGTGTTAGCATTTTCGGACAAATAATAACGGAGAGGCCAACTTTTGTGGGAGATGTAACGCCAAAAACCTCTACACCAAATCGATGAGATATTTACTTGGATGTGTGCTGACTTTCTGTTGTGGCATGATTGCCCAAGCGCAATTAACCGTTACTACAGTTACACCGGAACAAGCGGTCTCTGAGTTGGTAGGGCCTTCACTTCAGGTGAGTAATATCTCTTTCACCGGTGACGCTATTCAACTGGGAACATATGAGAATGCCGGTGGAGATTTTCCTTTTGCAAATGGGATCATTCTGTCGACAAGCAATGTAAGCAATTTCGAACCTGGGTCTTTTGAAGATCAGCCAATCAATCCGGTGAACACTGAAGACGACTTGTTAACTATCGCTAATTCAGTTCCGCCGCTAATTGGCCAAAATTTTACTGTTCTGGATGTAAACGATGTCGCTATTCTGGAGTTTGATTTCGTGGCTTCTTGCCCGCAGCTCACGTTTCAATATGCATTTGGCTCGGATGAATATCTCACCTTCGTCAACACGCAATACAACGATGCGTTCGCTTTTTTGATTTCAGGTCCCGGTATTACAGGTCCGTATGGAGCGCCGCCAGCATTCCCGGATGGTGCTGCAAACCTCGCCATTGTTCCGGGTAGTAATCCGCCCTTGCCCATTACGATTTCATCCGTCAACAATCAGTTGAATAGTCAGTTTTATAACAACAATCCGGGGAATACAATTAACCCCTCGGTGAGTTGCACGGGATACACCGATTCGTTGGTGGTGCTAAGAGATTTGGTATGTGGCGAAACATACCATATGAAGCTAGCCATTGCCGATGGTTCCGATAATTCGCTCAAATCGATAGTTGTTTTCAAACCGCAAAGTTTTGAGTGTTTCGAGCCTGCATTGGCGTTGGAACCTGATAATCCATTTTTGGTTGGGGAGCAGTCGCTTTATGAAGGGTGCGTGGATGGTATCATTCGAATAACGCCACCGGCATGTTCTGATGATTCGGTAACCATCTACCTTGAATATGGGGGATCGGCAATTATGGGGGTTGACTACGTTGGAAGTGGTGATGTTGCTTTGCCCGATTCTGTAAGGCTCTCCGAGTCGGACACTCTTATTTACGTGACAGTCTTAACCGATACACAAATTGAGGTATTGGAAATATTGCAAGTTACAGCCTCTTATGAGAGTCTGCAAGGCGAGCTGATTACAACAACAGCTATCATCAATGTACTTGATTATGATTTTCCAACGTTAACCGTGGATGACTTATTCATCTGTGAGCAAGAAACGGCAGTTCCTGCGATTACGAATGGACTCGAGCCATTTGCTTTTTTGTGGGATGATGTTTTCACAGATCCGACAAAAGAATTCACACCTGCAGATTCCGGTTTTCACATACTAAGAATTACGGATGTATGTGGTCACGATACGTCGGCATCTTTTTTTATAAGTTACTCTCCTCTTATTGTTCCTTTCCCACAAGACACCTTTTTCTTCTGCGAAGCATCTTTGCCATTGGCAGTGGCTCCCGAAGATCAGGTGAATCCCCTTTTAAATTACTGGTGGATAGAGTTTCCGGAAAGAGATACGATAAGCGAGTTGCAGGATTTTATCGCTGAGAGGGAGGGTATATATCACATGCTCATTAGAGATTTTCGCTGCAATAGGGTTGATTCAGCCTTGTACTATGTAGCTCCTAAAATTGTATTGGAGGATGCAGAATACAAATCGTGCTGGGAGCAGATTAATAGTGATAATCAACTGCCTGTTTTTGCAGAGGGTTCTGGGTTTCCACAGGGTGAGAGTTGGTTTTGGGCACTGACAGATAGTTTGAGTTCTACGGCTACGTCGTTATCTTCTAATGATACTTGGTCGATTAAATCTCCCGATCAAAATGGTCTCTATACTGTAATCGCCACGCAAAATGAAATCGAAACCGGTTGCAACAACAGCGATACTGCTTCCATTTCGATGAACCTGATACCATGCAGTCTCGTGATCCCGAATATCATGACGCCTAATGGCGATGGAAATAACGATATGTTTATCGGACAGACGAATGTGCTTACGGCTGGCATCAATGCCGATGTTGTCGTGTTTAACCGATGGGGTAATGTGGTGTATGAAAACAAGCGCTATACCGGCGACTGGGGAGCCAAAGAACTACCCGATGGAACCTATTATTACATTGTGAAAATTACAGGCAATGGGCTCAACGATATCTACGAAGGCGACCTCACCATTTTGAGGTAACCTTAGTGAGTGCGTTCCTTCAGCTTGTCAACAAGCTGTAATATGCCTTCTTTCTTGTGCTCTTCTATGCTCAGCGCGTTCAGCTTTTCGAGGGCCGTTTGGTGATAGGCACCGGCAGTCGTTTTGATGAATTCCGCTGCACGATATTTCGCGTACACATCCTTCACGCGTGCTATTTTTTCGTCGTTACTTAGGTTCGAAACTACACCGATAATCAAGTTGCGCTCTTCTTCGCTGGCGTGTTCAAGCGCTTTGATAGAGAGAAGAGTTTTCTTGTTGGCTAAGATGTCACCTCCTACCTGCTTACCGGTTTTTAATCCATCGCCGTAGGTGTCTAGATAATCGTCCCATAATTGAAAAGATAAACCTAGCGCAATAGCAAAATCATAGAGATGCTTTTGATCTTCTTCTGTTGCTCCGCCAATGATGGCTCCAATTTTCATAGCACCGCCTAAAAGCACGGAAGTTTTCAGTCGAATCATCTCGATGTATTCATCTGCAGTGACATCGGTTCTCTCTTGGAAGTCCATATCGAGCTGCTGCCCTTGGCACACTTCAAGTGCGGTGGTATTGAACGTTTGCATCACGGATGGTAAACATTCGCTTCTCGTTTTGATGATGAGCTGATACGCTTGAATGAGCATGGCATCGCCACTCAAAATGGCAACGTCCCTGTTCCATCGTTCATGCACGGTGGGCTTGCCTCTGCGAATGGGCGCGTTGTCCATGATGTCGTCGTGCATCAAGGTGAAATTGTGGAATATCTCAAGCGCGATTGCCGGGTAAACAGCCGGTTCAAGTTCATCCGTAAAGGCATCGGTAGCCAGTAACGTGAGCAAAGGCCTCACGCGTTTACCGCCGAGTTGAAGAATATAGTTGACCGGCTGAAGGATGCGCTCATCACCGTTCTTTCTGCAGAAACCCTCAAGCTTTTGCTCGATGAGGGTCTGGAAATTTTCCAGTTTTCCCATACTGCTACTTACCGGCTTTGAGTTGGTTAAGGATGTATTTTCCATACCCGCTATTAACAAGCGGCTGTGCTATTTGTTCTGCTTGCGCATCGTCGATAAAGCCCATGCGCCAGGCGATTTCTTCGATACACCCAATCTTCAACCCTTGACGTTCTTCGATGACCTGCACATATTGACCGGCCTGCATAAGCGAAGCAAACGTGCCGGTGTCGAGCCATGCTGTTCCGCGGTCCATGCGTTGCACTTTCAGTCTTCCTTGCTTGAGGTACTCTTTGTTGACATCGGTAATTTCATATTCCCCGCGAGCGCTTGGCTTGAGGTTGCGAGCAATTTCGACAACATCATTGTCATAGAAATAAAGGCCGGGCACGGCATAGTTGCTTTTGGGTTGTGCGGGTTTTTCTTCGATACTAATCGCTTTTCCCTGGGAATCAAATTCGACAACACCATATCGCTCGGGATCACTTACGTGGTAGGCATAAACCATCCCTCCATCTATGTCCGTATTCTCGCGCAGCATGTGCCCAAGTCCGTGGCCGTAAAAGATATTGTCGCCCAGAATGAGTGCCGCTTTTTCGTTGCCAATGAAATCGGCGCCCAACACAAATGCTTGGGCTAAACCATTGGGTACTTCCTGCACCTGGTAGCTGAAATTGCAGCCAAGTCGTTTGCCATCGCCCAGGAGTTTTTGGAAACCGGGCAAGTCATGCGGTGTAGAAATGATAAGAATATCCCGGATGTTGGCAAGCAACAGTGTCGACAGCGGGTAGTAGATCATTGGCTTGTCGTAAACAGGCATAAGTTGCTTACTAACGCCAAGTGTCAAGGGGTAGAGGCGAGTGCCACTGCCACCGGCTAGTATGATTCCTTTCATAAATAGCGAATTTATTCTTTTTCGATTTCGAATTTACGCACACTCCAATCTTCGTAGTAGAGGTCGTCTTCTTCGTCGAGTGTTTGGAAAAATGGTTCCTGAAACGATTTGGTCGTAATTCTTTTTTGAAATGACAGTAGCAACGCCGGTAGAATAACGAGATTCGTAATCATGGCAACCAGCAGTGTTACAGCCGTTAGAACACCTAGCGCGCGTGTTCCTTCAAACTCGCTTGCGGCGAAGCATCCGAAGCCGAAAAGCAAGACCAACGAAGTATACACCATGCTGGCTCCGGTTTCGCGGATGGCGAGCAGCGCCGACTCCTTGATTTTCCAATTGTGATATTTCAATTCCTGACGGTATTTGGCCAGGTAATGAATTGTATTATCTACGGTGATGCCCAGCGCAATTGAAAACACTAAGATGGTAGACGGCTTTAGTGGAATTCCAATGAAACCCATGATTCCCGCGGTCATGATTTGAGGAATGATATTGGGGATGAATGAAATGAAAACCATGCGAGCGCTCCAAAACATGAAGGCCATCATAATCGAAATGATGAGAACACCAAAGAGCAACGAACTGAACAAGTCGCCTACAAGGTAATTTGTTCCCTCCAGAAATACGATCGACGTACCTGTAAGCGTGACTTTGTATTTGTCCGGGTCGAAAATGCTGTCGATTTGAGGTTTCAGCTCAGCCATTAGGCGATCCATTTCTTGAGTGCCAATGTCGGCTACCTGAGCAGTGACTCGGGTGAGCCGCTTGGTGCTGTCTAAAAATGTTTTCTGAATTCCTTGATTGGCTTTGTTCTCTTCGCCAATAAACTCACCGATGAAAGCTTGCTCTTCGCGAGGTATCAACGTATAGTAAGCCGAATCTCCCATGTAGAATGCCTGACGTATGAATTTACCGGCATCGACAATGGATAGTGAGCGAGAGAAAGGGTGAATGACGGTGTCATTCAGAGTGAGTTGATAATTACTGAGCAGCGTTTGCAGCTCTTCAATTTTTTGCAGGTTTTTGTCTTTGGCAATCTGACCTTTTTTGCCGCAATCGATGAGAATTTCAAAAGGCATTACGCCGTTGAAATTCGATTCAAACCACTTCAAATCAGTAATCACACGGTCGCTATCGGGAATGTCATCAACAATATTACCCGTGGTGTGTATGCGACTAATGCCATAGATGCCTATTACCGACAATAGAATGGTGACGGTATAGATTGGTTTTCTGTGAAAAATAACGGTGCTTACCAGCGAGTCAAGTATTTTCTCAAGCCAGGGGGAATTCAAGTGGCCGAGGTGGCGCTTGGATGGCGGTGGCAAATAGCTGTAAACGATAGGGAAAACGATGAGCGAAAGGAAAAACGCCAGCAGGCAATTGAGACTGGCAATAACGCCGAAATGTTTCAACAGATCGCTCGAAGTGAAAATGAATGTAGCAAAGCCAACTGCCGTGGTTGCATTGATCATGAATGCAGCTGCTCCGGCCTTCTGAACCACCCGGGCAAGCGCTCTTGTTTTATTGCCAAAGCGTTGGTATTCCTGGTGATATTTAGTGACGAGATAAATACAATTGGGAACCGTAGTCACAATCATGAGTGGCGGAATCAATCCCATAAGCATCGTGATGGGGTAATCCAATAACGCAATGCTTCCCATTGCTATCACTACAGAAACAACCACAACGCTCATGACCACGACGGTAACCTTTACGCTTCGGAAGAAGAGGAGCAGAAGTGACATGCAAATAATTGCAGACAGAATCGTGAAGAATTTTAACTCTGCCTTCACTTTCAGCGTCATGACAGAGCGGATGTAGGGCATGCCCGATACATACGTCTTAATACCTGTATCACGTGTGAAAGTGTCCGACAATTCGAGCATACGCTCCACGGCATTGCCGCGGTTTTCCGAATTGAACAATCCGGCATTGACGAAAACCATCATGAGACCGGCACTTGTCTGATCGTTGAAGAGCAGGATTTTGTAAAACGGAAGCTGATAGAGCACGTCGCGAATCGAATCTAGCTCTGCCTGTGCAGTTGGGTCGTGGTCCAGCAATTGCCTGAACTCGAAACGCTGGAGTACAGTGTCTTTTACCAGGTTATAGCAATTGGCTGTCGAAAAAATGCTATCGACCATTGGCGTTGGCACCCCATCAACTTCTACCGTGGTTGACTGAAGATCGCGCGAGAGTTTGCGCCATTTATTGAAGTTGTTTAACTCCCAGATGCGCTCATCGCGATAACCAATGGCAAGTACGGTTCCATCCTCACTGAATTGATTGATAAAATTGCGGTATTCTACGAAAGTGCTGTCATCTTCGGGCAACACTCCTCCGAATTTATAGCTCATGCGGGCGAATTGCGCCTGCCAGCCCATAAAGATGGTTAGTGCTAGAACGACCGCAGCCAGAGGCGCTCGGTACCGTAAAATGAATGCTGCAATTTTACCCCACATGGTCTTGGCGGCAAAGAAACGATAAGAAGTCGACGGATACCAAAAATTGATGTAGGTTTGAAGCGTTATGTTGAAGCAAACAATCCAACAAAAATTACAGGTCAAATTATCTCCGCAGCAAATTCAATTGATGAAAATGCTGCAAATCCCTACCATGGAATTGGACCAGCGTATCAAGGAAGAGATGGAAATCAATCCGGCATTGGAAGAGGGGCAAGATGAGAACGAGAGCAATGACGATGAGGAAAATCAGGAGCAGCAAGAGGAGCAAGAGGACGGTTCAAAGGAGGATGATGAAATAGATCTCTCAGATTATTTCGATGATGATGAAACCCCAGACTATAAGTTGAAGGTGAACAATCACAGCTCCGACGACGAAGAGAGAGAGACTCCATTGGGCGCTGGTCGAACCTTTCAAGATTTACTGTACGCACAGTTGGGCATGACTGAGCTCGATGAGCAACAACGGATATTGGCCGATTATTTAATCGGGAATCTCGATGAGAACGGCTATTTGCGCAGAGAACTGGTGGCCGTAGCCAATGATTTAGCCTTTACGATGAATGTGACAACTACGGTTGCCGAGTTGGAAGAGATTCTCGCTGTCATTCAGGAGCTCGATCCCCCAGGTGTGGCTGCCCGCGACCTGCGCGAGTGTTTGCTCATACAAGTGCGCCGCTCGGAAGTACGCAATGCGGATACAGTCATGGCGGAGCGCGTGCTAGTAAAGTATTTCGATGAGTTTACACGGAAGCACTACGAGAAGATTGCCAAACGCATGGAAATTGAGGAAAGTGAGTTGAAACCTGCGATCGACTACATTCTTCACTTGAATCCAAAACCCGGCAATAGCATGCTTGAATCAACACGCACTGTTCAGCATGTTGTTCCCGATTTTCTGTTGATGGTTGAAGACGATGAGTTGAAGCTCACGCTCAATTCGCGCAATGCTCCTGAGCTGCGCATCAGCCGTGAATACAAGGACATGATGCAGCACTACGCCAAGGCGAAAGTGAAAGACGCGAAAGAAAAGGAGGCGCTTCTTTTTGTTAAGCAAAAAATCGATAGCGCAAAGTGGTTCATTGATGCCATCAAGCAGCGCAACGATACCCTATTATATTGCATGCAGGCGATTGTGAACTACCAGAAGGAATTCTTTCTTTCCGGAGATGAAACCAAGTTGAAACCTATGATTCTGAAAGATATTGCCGATGTGGTTCACATGGATATTTCCACGATTAGCCGTGTTGCCAACAGCAAACATATTCAAACTCCATACGGAACTTACTTGCTGAAGTATTTCTTCAGTGAAAGTTTGAGCACCGACGATGGTGAAGAAGTTTCATCGCGAGAAGTAAAGCAGATTTTGAAAGATGCTATCGGCGCCGAACAAAAGAGAAAGCCGCTAACGGATGAAAAGTTGATGGAGTTGCTAAACGAAAAGGGATATAATATTGCACGCCGTACTGTGGCGAAATACAGAGAACAATTGGGAATTCCCGTTGCTCGATTGAGAAAAGAATGGTAGACACAACCGCACAACCAGCTGATGTAACCTTTAGAGACAGGGCGACTTATCGTTTTGCCCAGCTTTTATCATTGGTGTTTCATCCGTTGTGGATGCCGCTGATTATTTACTTATCGGTACGCACCATTGATCCCTATTATATCGCCCCTTCACAGGCCGACTATTTCGTGTTCTTGTTGCTGGGCATCAACATCGTAGCGCCAGCTGTGAGCATGCTTATCATGATTAAGTACGGAATGCTCAGCAGCATTGAATTGCGAAACCGGAAGGAACGATTTGGCCCTTATTTGCTCGTTATCTTTTACTATGCATTGTCGTACGTGATGCTGCGATGGAAAGGCCCCTATTTGCCCGATACAGTATTCAGTTTTTTTCTGTCGGTTATTGTTTCACTTATCATAAGCCTTAGCATTAACAGTGTCTGGAAAATTTCTGTTCACATGCTGGCTCAAGGAGGAGTTTTTGGGACCTTGCTTGCATTGAACGTCATACATCCGAATTTGGACACTGTTTATCCGGCTCTCTCACTACTGATGGCAGGTGTTACCGGATACTCGCGTCTATACCTCGATGCCCATACACATGGACAGGTTTATGCAGGATTTTGTTTGGGCGCAGTAGTGAACTGGCTGATTATTTCGCAAACTCTTATGCTGTAGTCGGCGGCTTTTGCAATTAACCAATCGACAATTGTTTTTGCCATTTCCAGGCGTCTTTCAATGATTCTGCTAAAGACCGTTCGGTTTTCCACTGCAGAAGGGAGGAGGCTTTAGAAGCGTCAGCCCATACTTGCTCCACATCGCCTGCGCGCCGCGGGCCTATTTCGACTTTCACCGGTGTAGCATTCACACGCACAAAGGTGTCTACCACTTCCTTCACGCTATTTCCCATGCCCTGACCTAGGTTGAATGCCTCGCATGCCGAAACTTTGGTGTCAAGCCATTCAAGCGCCTTCACATGGGCATTGGCTAAATCACACACATGAATATAGTCGCGAATACAGGTGCCATCGGGAGTTGCATAGTCATTACCATGAATGATGAGTTTCTCGCGAATGCCTGCTGCGGTTTGGGTGATATAAGGCACCAGATTATTGGGAACGCCGTAGGGTAGTTCACCAATTAGTCCGGATGGGTGAGCACCTATTGGATTGAAATAACGCAGCAAAGCACAACGCAGAGTGGGGTTGGCGGTTGTAGCATCGGTAAGAATGCGCTCACACACTTGCTTGGTATAACCGTAGGGCGATGTGGCAGGTTTCTGTTCACATTTTTCATGCACAGGTAGCGTTTCCGGTTGTCCATAGACAGTGCAACTGCTGCTGAAAACTAATTCACATACATTAAACTCCTGCATGAGCTCCAACACGCAAAGCAAAGAGTCAATGTTATTTCTGTAGTAGCGCACAGGCTGCTCTGTGGACTCGCCGACAGCCTTGAATGCGGCAAAGTGGATTACCGCATCGGGCATTTCCGCTTCAAATACTTTTTTCAATACAGCCTTATCGGTGCAGTCGCAGCGATAAAGAGAAGGAGCGAAGCCTAAAATTTCTTCCAATCCTTTGAGAACTCTTTTATCACTATTGGAGAAGTCGTCAACTATGACGGGTATGTATCCATGATTGAGTAACTCAATCACGGTATGCGAACCAATATAGCCGGCTCCACCGGTCACCAACACCTTTTTCATGGAGCGCAAGATAAAACTGTGCGCTCGAACTTTAACCCAAGGTTTTTTAGTCATAGAAATTTTTTTCGAAAGAAAGTGTAACCTTTCCGATGCCGTGGGGGTACAAACCAATAACCTAACTGAAAAAAAATGGAAATGAACACCGCAGCTCGCTACGATTTATCTTACCTCAATCAGGTATTTCAAGGAAATCGTGATATGATAAACAACATAATCGCACTGTTTCTGCAGCAGGTGCCACGATATGTAAATGAGATGGAAGAATGTGTGCGCAAGAACGAGCCGCTATCTCTGCATCCCCTTGCTCACAAAGCCAAGAGTTCTGTTGCGATGCTTGGCATCAAGGATATGGAAGCCGACATCGTTCAGATTGAACAGGACTCGAAATACTTGAGAAACCTCGATGGGTTGCCATTGCTGGTGAGTAGGGTAAAACAAAATTGCCAGGTTGTATACAGCCAGCTCATGGAAGCCATGCAGCGACCGGCGGCATAAAAAGACCAACAATATTCAACCGAAATAGGGTGGAGAGCCGCTATGGTGAAGGTTTTAGGACCGGATCCTGGCGGTTTTCTTTTGTTCTATCTCCGAACTCAAAGCGTTATTTTAGCGGAAAAAATTCATTATGCCTTTCAGCACACAGGATGAGTTGATGTTGAAACAGCGCGGATTAAATGTTAATGCCGTACTGAAGCAGATTCATCAGTTTGTTCATGACACTCATCCGTCGCGTCTGGATCGTCCTTGTATCGTTGGCGACGGCATATTGGCGTTGAGTCCCACTGAGTGTATTTCATACAGTCGATATTACGAAGAGTCAAAGTCTGCTATTTCCATCCAGAAGTTTGTTCCGTCCTCCGGTGCGGCGAGTCGTATGTTCAAGCATCTATACAACTACAACACAGAAAATGTATCAGAGTTGACGGAGGAGTTTATACTGCGCTTTGACCATTTCCCTTTTAAAGCGGAAGTAGAAACACGCATGAGTGCTGCCGGCTTAGATCTCGAAGCGTTGCGGGCGGAGAATAATTGGAGTGCAATTTTTGATTTCATCCTTGGCTCGCACGGCTTGAACTATGACGATCAGTTAAAGGGTCTGGTTGTATTCCATCGATATGCTGAAGAAATCAGCACCGCATTCGATGAGCATTTGATGGAAGCAACAGCCTATGCCAAGCAAGGCGATGGTCGGTGCCGACTTCATTTTACATTGGCCCCGCAGCATGTTGAGCGTGTGAAAAATTATCTCGAGAACCGAGTGTCGCAGTTTGAGTATGATCAATTTGAGATTTCCTTTAGCACACAAGATCCTTCAACCGATACGCTTGCACTTACTCCGAGTAATGAACCGTTTCGCGATCGAAGCGGCTCAATTGTATTCCGACCGAGTGGTCATGGTGCGCTCATCCACAACCTTCAACGCCTAAGCGCTGATGTCATTTTTATCAAAAACATCGACAATGTAACGGTTCGTAAAAACCTTTCGGATACCGTTTTCTACAAACAAATTCTGGGAGGAGTGCTTCTCAAACTTCGCACAACCGTTTTTGACTTACTGAATCGATTGGATAGTGATGATGGAGCTCTCGATGAGGCCCTCGACTTTATTCAGACATGGTTTCAGCCCGGGCTATCGCTTGGAATGAGTCGCGAGCAAATGGTGCAGTATGCAAAATTGCGACTCGACAGGCCTTTGCGTGTTTGTGGAATGGTGCGAAATGAGGGTGAGCCGGGCGGTGGTCCTTTCTGGGTTCGCATGAGCGGAGGCTACATTAGCAAACAAATTGTAGAGAGAAGTCAGGTCGATAACAGCGATCCTGCACAAATGAAAATTCTATCTTCTTCCACCCACTTCAATCCCGTTGACTTGGCTTGCAGTATTCGAAATCGCAACGGGGAGAATTATCATCTCGATGAGTTTATTGATTACACAGCAGGATTTGTGACCGAGAAGTTTCAGCAAGGAAGCGTATTGAAGGCTCTCGAATGGCCTGGCCTCTGGAATGGTGCCATGGCTCTTTGGAACACTGTCTTTATCGAAGTGCCTGTTTCCACTTTCAATCCGGTTAAAACGGTGAATGATTTGCTACGGCCTGGCCATCAGTCTTAGTGCCGATAACTGTTGATGTCTATGCTCGCATTGCAGCTGAAAATCTCGCGTTCATCGCTATTCGATGCAACAACAATCATTCGGTTTTTCGAGTTGTTCTCGAGTAAATTTTGATACCATTGAACCGCTCCACTATCTAAGTGAGAACATGGTTCATCTAGGATCAGAAGTTGGGTGTCGCTGAGAATCGATAACCCAAGTTTTACGCGCTGTTTCATACCACTTGAGTATGTTTTTAGCGGCTGGTTGGCATGTTTTTCCAATTGAACGATGCGCGAAAATTCGAGATAGTCGGAACAAGCCGGCATGTTCTTGAATTGAAGAAAGAGTTCTACGTTTTCTTTCAAGGTTAACTCCTCCCACAATTGGATGGCCGGTGAGCAAATAGTTACGTGTTTAAATACCTGTTCTCGGGGTATTCGTAGTTCATTATTTGTCCAGCCTATAGAGCCTTGAGTAGGGCTAATGTAGCCGGCGATTATTTTAGCAAGGGTTGATTTCCCCGAACCGTTACTTCCGAGTATCGATACAGCTGATTGATGTGTAAGGACAGTGGTGATTCCTTGAAAAACCCATTCTTTTCGAAATCGCTTTGCTATGTCAGTCAGTTCAACTTGCAACCTATTACAGTCCTTGAGGTCCGCGAATAATTCCTTTGTCGCTATCGCGAATAAAGTCAAGAATGATTTGCTTGTGCGGCGTATTGGGCAGCTCCATTTCAGCAGCATGCATTGCTCTGCTCATATTGCTGTTGTGCACGTATATCATGCGATAAACGTCTTCAATGTGCGCAATAACCTCATTATCGAATCCACGACGACGCAAACCAACTGTATTAACACCCGCATAGCTGAGTGGTTCGCGAGCGGCCTTCACATAGGGCGGAACATTTTTGCGAACCAGACTTCCACCCGCAATAAAGGAATGTTGGCCAATTCGAACGAATTGTTGAATGGCTACTACACCTTCGATGATAACCCAGTCTTCAATATCGACATGTCCAGCGATGTTGGCTGTATTGGCAATCACACAATGATTGCCTATGCTTGCATCGTGCGCTACATGCACATAAGCCATCAGCAAACAATGGCTTCCGATAGATGTTTTAAATTTGTCTTTTGTGCCACGGTTAATTGTGCAGCATTCGCGAATCGTCGTGTAGTCGCCTATTTCAGCAGTTGTTATTTCGCCTTCGAATTTTAAGTCCTGGGGAATGGCAGATATCACGGCGCCCGGAAAAATCTTACAGTGCTTCCCAATTCGCGCTCCATCCATAATCGTCACATTGGGGCCTATCCAGGTTCCTTCGCCAATTTCGACATCGGCCGCAATGGTTGTGAAGGCGCCAATTTCGACATTCGATTCAATACGTGCTTTCGGGTCGATGTGATTCATTGTATT
>JAIYBR010000063.1 GCA_027488435.1 Flavobacteriales bacterium | reverse complement strand
TTCAGGGTGTACTTCACTGTGCTTCGGGTAAGCACTTCCGGTGTGTAGTACGAAGCCGATTTTTGGCGATCGCGGCCGCTGAGGCGATACACAAACGTGCCCTTGCGCAAGAGGATGTCTTGCCCTGCCGCATCTTTCAAGATTTCATTTTCCTGAAAATCATCGCGGCGTATGCGCGGCACCAGGTAGGTGCCTTCTGCAGGCTTGCCGGCCTTGTGCACTTCTATATAGTCTTGCTCGGCATAAAAACCACGGTAGGCCAGCAAGCTCTCATACACGCTGCCCAATTGGTTTATACCCAAGTTGGCATACGAGATACGGCCACGCTGCTTATTTCGCTGTTCTTTGCTGAGCGAGAGGCGGCATATGATGTCTTGCCACACGATATTCCGAAACTTCACCTGCTGCAAATGCTTCAGGCGTGCATTGTTGAACAACGGCGAATCAATGTGCCTTACTCGGAAGCTTCTGTTCAAGGTGTTGTCTTGCTCGCGGTAACCGCTGCTGAGGAGTTCAAAAAGCTTGCTGAGCGAGTCGTGGAAAAAGTAGCCATTCAAAGCGGTGGCCGAATACAAGGGTACTTGTTCCAGGTCGCGCAACAGTTCCAAGGAATAGCCGCGGTTGTAAACCGGGTCATTGGCAGGAAGAATATCGAGGTCCTCCCGGCTTTCGGCATAAAACACGAACAACAACCGGTACACCATGGTGAGGCAGTCGTCTTTCATTTCCTGCTCAAACGTGTCGTCCGACTCGTCGAAATCAGCCTTTCCGTTTTGCTTCAAATAATATAAAGCCTCATTGGCCAAGGCTTCAACGGCATGAATGATTCCCTCCTTGAGGTCTTTGGTTACCTCGTAGGCGCTTTTATGGCTGTCTTCATCGAGCTGATCGAGCAACACCATGTTGCTCTCGGGCGCCAGGGTTTCCTTACTCAGCAAGAAGTAAAACAACGCATAATAATTGGCATTGCGGTTGGCCGTGGCCTCGGTAAACAGTTCTTCCAAATCGAACACGAGGTAGCTGCCGCGAAACCACTTTTCCTGCTCCAGCAAATACACCATGTTCCCGGCCAACAGCAGGATGTACTTGGGCCGAAGGTGCGGTTCAAATAGAAACAATTCCGAAACCGCCTTATTGATAATAACAGGCGAAATACTGGTTCCCTCAGGCACTTTGAAAACACGCTCCCATTGTGAGCGATGGTAGCGCTGGGCAGGATTATGTTGGTTTTCGTCTTCTACATTGTAGCGTTGCTCAAACAGGCCATCGGGTTCGTTGTCGTCTTCCTTAATGAGAGCCTGCATCTCCATAATCATCAGATGCGTTTGATCGCCCCTGTGCAACACGTGCCGAACGGGAATAACTTCCTTCTCGGTAAGGTGAAACAAAGAGTTGTATTGCGTGTGCTCACCATCGAAACCAAGCGCATTCAGCAACAGCGTGTGAAAGGCGTGTGTTTCCCAAATCTTGTCCTTGTTGCGCAGCTTGCCTTCTATGAAAAGTTGCTTGAAGCGGTAGAACTTGTCTTTGAGCGGTGAAATACGACGATTAAACTCCTTCACATCCTCGGCTGAATAGCCGGTTTTGCCGAGCACCTTGGATGTAAAATCTTCATCGAAATAGTTACTCGAAAAATAATCTCCTATGTTTTGTATAAAGCGGATCATGGCAGGTTCAATTGTAAAAAACAGCGATGGTTTTGATGTACGCCTCACCCTGAAGCGAGGTGAGGTCTTTAAAATACTGCCCCGAGGTACTGAGGATGGTTTCTATTTCTCGTTGGCGCGAGTCGCGGATGCGAGCCCACAGTTGGTTGCCGCCACCTTCTTGAAAATTCATCTCGAGCTGTTCCTTGGCCGCCTGGTACCATTTTTCAAGTTGTTCCTTGTAGTCGGCCATGTGACCCTCCATGCGCAGTTCCAACTTGTCTTGCATGAGCTGCATATGGCGAGAAACTTCCCCAACCGCAGCAGCAAGCTGTGCTTGTAATTTTTTAAGGTCGGCACTTGATATAGCCTCTGTATGCAACTTTTCGCTGATGCCAAACTCATCGATGAATTGGCGCAGCGGCATGGCTTCGCGCATCAGCTTTCCCTTGGCATCCAACGCAACCGCCAAGAAGTCGGAAACCATAGGCTGTCCCAAGTTATTGGAAACCTGTGCATGGAAAATATACCATGCTGTTCCTTCGGGCAAAGACCTTGTTTTCGCTACAGGCACCTGGTCTTTATCGATACTCGCTTCGAGCTTGGTGAGGTAATATCGAATAACGGGGTGCAGTTCGTTCAGCACCTGAAACTTGGCCCACTCGCCTGTGCGTTTGCGTGCCTCATCGATGGACTGCTGCACCAATTTTTTGTCGAGGGTAAGTCGAAAAAGTTGTCCCGATTTAGGCTTAGACTCGGGCGGCAAATTGAAAAGAATTTGATTGAGCTCCGGTGTATTGAGCACTTCGAGGTAGCCTTCATTTATGCTCACATCGTCTTGCCGGATTTGGCCTGAAGAAGCCAACTGCTCAAACAAGTCGGAGTAATACTTCGTTTCTTGCGGATACAGCGTCAATGGTTCTTCATAGGGCGCAGAGGTAACAACGGCCTCGGTGCTATCACCATCGCTTTCAAACAACGTATTGAAGTCAAAATTTTCAACGTTGATTAAGTGATCAAAAAACGAAACGTTTTGCTGAAGCATTGCTTCCTCTACCAACCGCTCTTCTTTTTTGGCGTCGTAGAGTTTCATGACCGAACCTGCATCGCCTAGGGTTTTGTATACAACATCCTCCTTTTCAATCAATCGATCTACAATGTGCAGGTCCGTTTTTAATCCTTCCGTTTCGGAGGTAGCAACAAGGTAATGGATATACGGTGTATGTTTCTGACCATAGCGGTCGATGCGGCCATTGCGCTGCTCAAGAACAATTAACGACCACGGTATATCGTAGTTGAACATGCGGTTGCAGAAAAAGTGGAGGTTAACCCCTTGCGAACCGGCATCGGAACACAACAACAAGCGCACAGGGCTGTCTTCCTTACCAAAATCTTCTACAATGGCCTGTTGCTCGGTATCGGGCAATCCCCCGTGGAAAAATGCAACGGCTTTATCGGCAATGTTGAAGTCTTGTTTCAAACGGTCTTGCAGATACTCCAACGTATCGATGCGCTCCGCGAAAATGACATAGCGGTCGTTGTTCTGCTTTCCGCTCCAATTCAGCGCAGCAAGCTCTTCCTTGAGCATTTTGTATTTGGAGTCGGCCCCGTTATCGAGGATAACCTGTAGCTTGGTGCTCAGTGTAGTTAGTACTTCTCTATTCTCTTGAGCCGCCTCGCCTGCACCCTTGGCGCCATCCAATTTCTCGATACGTCGCGTGATACTTTCCAATGCCGCTCGTGGCGAAGACATAAAGGCTTTGAAGATTCCCACCGAAAACAGAAAGTCGTCTTTGGGTTTGCCCTCCTGAATAGACTTGATACCCTTGAACTTTAGCGACTGCTGATAACTCAGAAAGTCCTCTTCGGCAGTGCTGAGCGCACAGGTCGAACGTAAAATCTTCCTCTCTTGAAAATTGGCCTTTACATGGTCCTCAACAATATCGTTTTTGAAACGACGCACATAGTAGGGCTCTACATCGGCCTTCGTATAATTTCCATTGCGCGGAATGGCCGTTGGCTCAATCATGTGAATGAGGTTGGCAAAGTTCTCCTTGCGGCCATTGTGAGGAGTAGCGGAGGTGAGAATGAGCGACTCACATTTGGTAGCTATAAGTTGCGCTAGGTCGCCGCGCTGGCTTTTATCGTTGGCTACAGTATGGCACTCATCGATGACCACTGCGTCCCAGCGCGACTTCTCCAGGTAGTGTCGAAACTTCGCGTTGTTCTTGAGTGTATCAATCGAAATAATGGTTTTATCGTAAAACTCAAATGGATTCTTGTTGGCAGGCAGTTGCGATTTGATGCGCGCGATACCCTCCGAGTCAAGACGCATGAGCGGTATGG
>JAIYBR010000257.1 GCA_027488435.1 Flavobacteriales bacterium | reverse complement strand
GAAGGCGAAGTACGAGCGACGAAGTTCGAGGGAGGAAAGAGTCTTCGCCGTTTTTCCTTATTCCTTATTTACGCCATTCCCTGCGGACCACCAAAACCCAAAGACATCATAGGATCTTGACCCGGTGCATCCTTAATGGGCCCATGCTGTGCCTCATATTTACCAATATTTTCCATAAGAGCATGCATAAGTCGCTTTGCATGCTGAGGCGTGAGGATAATACGTGACTGTACTTTTGCTTTCGGCACCCCAGGCATCATACGAATAAAATCGACCACAAACTCAGCCGGTGAGTGCGTGATGATGGCTAGATTCGAATAGATGCCTTGGGCAACTTCTTCATTCAATTCTATGTTCAGCTGTTGGCCGTTTTCGTTTTTAGTACTCATACTTTATACGTTTGATTTTAAAGGATATCGATTAGTTCTCGCAGCGAATGTAACGTATACGTGGGTTTGTAGTTATGCCTCACAGGGTCGTTGCCGTGCGATGCATTCAACTTGTTCTGCTCGGCCTCTGCTGTACTCAAGTAAGCCTGATCTATCCCATAATTGCGAGCGCCCAGAATATCGGCCTCCCAGTCGTCGCCAATCATGAGCGACTCCTCTGCCGTGGCGCCCGCATTTTCCAATGCGTACCGAAAAATATCGGGGTGAGGCTTTCGCACGCCGACGTGCTCACTGTAGACAATCTGCTCGAAAAAACCTTCGAGCGAAGCGGCTTTCAATTTATGGCCCTGTACTTCTATAAATCCGTTCGTGATGATATGCATTTGATAACGACCCTTGCAATGTGCGAGCAGCTCGTGTGTGCCTTCGACCGTCAAGGATTGGCGAGGTGCCACCTCCAAAAAATCCAGTGAGAACTGATCAATGAACTGAGCTGATGACGTGTGGTTTAAATCGGCAAAAGCGCGTTCGAAGCGAACATAGCGGAGCTCTTCCTTTTTGATTTTATCTTGCCTGTAGAGCGACCAAACATGGTTGTTGTGGTGGTGGTACCGTTGAAAAAACAATTCAAAATCGAGGTGAGAAATATGATCACCATATCGAGCAAAGAGCTCTTCCATGGCGGTGCGTGTATTGCGATGCAAATCCCACAGAGTACCATCGAGATCAAAAAAAAGATGCTTGTAGTTTTTCAAAATGTTAGACCGATTTTTTTCATACCAAAAGCAAGCGACGAGAGAACGACGCTCCAAAGAAAGAAAGCGATGATCATTCTAGGAAGAGCGTTGGGGTTATGCCTGTATAGTTTAGCGGCAACCACAGAAGCTATCGGAACGGATATGAGACC
Source organism: Flavobacteriales bacterium (assembly GCA_027488435.1). GTDB lineage: Bacteria > Bacteroidota > Bacteroidia > Flavobacteriales_D > Sanyastnellaceae > JAIBBG01. The sequence goes on along the minus strand of JAIYBR010000257.1, from coordinate 2,302 downwards.
CGAAATTGCCATAAGCCCGTTTATTCCGTAACGCCATTTCAAGCGAATTAACCATCGGTTGCGCTTAGTGAAAATTTTTCGCGATGACTTAAAATGATGGCTCATCCAGTTAAAAATAAATTCGCCGAAGTGAAAAAAAACGAAGACACCCAGCGCAGCTCCTGTCGACGTAACTGCAATGACTTCTGCAAGCGACCATGCCTCTCCTACTTGGGGTTTGAGTATCATTCCGAATGGAACGAAAAAAAACTTCAGAATGGTTAGTAACCACCATCCAACTATCTTCAAAAAGTATTCGAGCATCATTCCTTTTTACCGAAAGCCAAATCGCCTGCATCACCCAAACCTGGCACTATGTAAGAATGGGCTGTGAGCTCACTATCAATAGCGCCTATCCAATAGCGTGTGCTTTCTGGTAGTTTACTACGCAAATGTTGCAATCCGGTTTCAGAGGCAATGATGCAGGCTATATGCACTCGGGCAGGAGTGCCCCGCTGCATGAGCTTTTTGTAAACCTTTTCCAGCGAAAGGCCCGTTGCAAGCATCGGATCACAGATAATCAGTTCTACTCCATCCAGTGGTGGTGCACTCACATAATCGACTTCGATTTCAAAATTTCCGGCGGCGTCATGTTTTCGAAACGCAGCAACAAATGCTGAATCAGCGGCATCAAATACATTCAGCATACCCTGATGCATCGGCAATCCCGCTCGCATAATCGTGCAAAGCATAGGCGATTGTGTGGGCACATTTACTTCGGCAACACCCAGTGGCGTGGTCACCTCCTTCAATTCGTAATCGAACGTCTTCGAAATTTCGTAGGCCATGATTTCCCCTATGCGTTCAATATTTCTTCTAAACCGCAGAGAATCTTTCTGAATCTTTTCGTCGCGAATCTCGCTGATGAACTGATTAAAAATAGAATGATGGCTGGAAAACTCGTGAATCATGATTGCAATTTAGGGCGGAAGATAAGTGCATCACAGACCCCAACACATGATAACAGAAATGCACGAACAGAAATCACTCAAAACAGTCAATGCACTTTATAACTATATTCGCGCTTCAGTATGATGAAAGTTCTCCTGAAGTCAGCACTGATTTACGACACTACCTCTTTGTATCACGGGAAAAAGCGTGATATCCTTTTGCAAGGGAATCGTATTCTATCCATTGCTCCGGAAATTCAAGAAAATCGGATAAAATCTGTCGATGGCAAGGGATTGATTGTATCGCGCGGCTGGAGCGATTTAGTTGCACGTAGCGGCGAACCTGGCATGGAATACAAAGAAGATTTCACCAGTTTAAAAAACGCGGCAAGACGCGGTGGGTATGCGCAAGTTGCCCTACTGCCATCTACCCTGCCTGTTATCGACAACAAATCGGCCATTCAATTTATCGCGAATCAGTCAGACCAGCAGGTAACTTTTTTACCTATTGCCGCTTTGTCCGAAAATCTGCAAGGAAAACAATTGACCGAAATGTTCGACATGCAGCAAGCGGGAGCCGTTGCATACAGCGACGACCGGGGATCTATTTCAACCGAGCTCATGTGCAGAGCATTGGAATATTCACAGACCGTGAACGGACGGATAATGGTCTTGCCATTCGATCGAGGCGTCAACGGAAACGGACAAATGAACGAAAGCTTAGTCAGTGTTTCGCTCGGCATGAAGGGAATACCCAATCTTGCCGAAGACATTCGCGTGCAACGCGACATTGAGCTTTTGAGATATTGCGGAGGCCGCATTCACTTCATGCTTATTTCCTCCGCTCGCAGTGTGGAATACATCCGCCGGGCAAAGCGCGAGGGTCTTAATGTGACATGCTCAGTTGCGGCTCATCAGCTCATGTTCAGCGACGATTCACTCAAGTCGTTCGATTCGAATTTCAAAGTGCTGCCACCATTTCGCAGTAAAGAAGATAGAAAAGCGCTGATAGCCGGCTTGAAAGACCACACAATTGACGCAATTGTTAGCGATCACAGCCCTGAGGACGTCGAACATAAGGTACGCGAGTTCGAAGATGCCAACTTTGGCATTAGCTCTATAGAAGCCACATTCTGCACGGCGTTTACGGCCCTTGAAAAACTGATGTCCGTCAACGAAATCATTGAGAAATTCACCACTGGCCCGGAAAGAGTCTTGGGCATAACACCAAAATCTGTCGATGTGGGAGCATCGGTGAGCATTTTCCGCTCAGACTCGCATACCGAGTTCACTTCTGAAAACTGGCAGTCGAAGTCGAAGAATAGTCCGTTGATTGGGATGACGCTCCGAGGGGAAGTATTCTAATGACGAGT
>JAIYBR010000014.1 GCA_027488435.1 Flavobacteriales bacterium | reverse complement strand
TGTGCGAACCAACACAACCGCCACTTCACCGGAAATACCGTGCGTGATCCAATTCTTGGTTCCATTGATTACCCAATAGTCACCATCCTGCACCGCAGTGCATTTCATGCGCATGGCATCGCTTCCTGTGTTTGCCTCTGTGAGGCCCCAGGCACCAATCCACTCGCCACTAGCAAGTTTCGGTAAGTATTTCTGCTTCTGCTCATCGTTGGCGAACTCAAGAATGTGGTTCGTGCAAAGCGAGTTATGGGCTGCCACCGAAAGGCCAATAGACCCGCATACTTTGGCAACTTCTTCAATGACCGATATATATTCGAAGTAACCAAGGCCTGAGCCCCCGTATTCCTGGGGCACCAGAACACCCATTAGACCGAGTTCTCCCATTTTGCGAAAAACGTCGCGGGGAAACTCTTGTGATTCGTCCCATGTCATCACATTAGGACGTATTTCTTTCTCAGCAAAATCGCGCACCATCTGCGCAATCATCAACTGATTTTCTGATTTCTCAAAGTTCATTGCTTTGCTCAAATTAGAGGTTATATTTCTATAGTTAAACAGTCTCAGCGACTGAACGGTTCTTTAAAAACGTGCAAAAGTAGTGACGCAGGGCGAGTATGGAAGCATTCTTTCCATGCCCTTCAAGAAACTTAATTCTACGATAAACTGAAACATGGCTACCTCTGCTCCTGCCTGCAACACCAATTTAGCTGCGGCTTCTGCGGTGCCGCCTGTAGCAAGCACATCGTCGTGAATGAGCACTCGACTCCCGGGTTTGAGCGCATCTTTATGCATTTCAATGGTGCTGCTTCCATATTCCAAATCATACGAAATGCTATGGCACTCGCGCGGTAACTTTCCCTCTTTTCGAATCATTATGAAAGGCACGTTCATTTTCATTGACAATGGAACAGCCAGTAAAAAACCTCTGCTTTCCAATCCAACGATGGCATCTATTCGCTCATTCTTGCAAGCCTCTGCCATGGCCTCCACTAGATCATTCAGTAATGCAGGGTCCTGAAACAAGGGGGTAATGTCTTTAAATACTATACCCGGCGATGGAAAGTCATACACATCCACCATTGCCTGCTTGATGCGATCTTCTAAATTCATAGTCCGCAAAAGTCAGCGAACTTCCATGTAATCGCGCACTTTTTCAAAGGTTTTTTCATCGATTAATAGACACTTCCTAATGTCTGAAATACTACCAAATGCCCCATGTTTATGGCGATATGCAAGAAGCCCCTTCGCCTGACTTCGCGATAAATAGGGATGAGTAAGGAGCTCCTCTAATTGTATTTGATTGATATCGATACGTCTGACCATGTTGGTGTCAATAACCAGAAAAGGAGCAATGGTGTCGAGCTTTCCAGGCGTGAGACGATAGACTTCGAGTAGTTGATCACTTGAATAGAACCCACCTAATCTTTCTCTATACTCTACAATTTTCCGAGCCAGCCAGGGCCCGATAGATGGCAAGCCGCGTAGCTCAAGAGTGTCTGCCGTGTTTAGTTCTATGATGCGACTTCGTTTGAACGGAGCAGAATAGGCGCCTGTGGGAACCGTGTCAAAGCGATATGTGTTGCGTGTAAAACGGCCTTTTGATTCATCGCTTTTATCGAAAAAACGTGATGCTGCATTCTGTGCTTTGATCTTTGAGTCAACGTATACACTATCGGCTATCAACCATTCATTCGGAATATGAAAGACTATTTTACTCGGGCTGACACATCGGAAATAGACCACCCTCGCGGCGACCGTAAAAACCAGCACCAGAGTAAGTAGAATAAAACCGCGCCTTTCGGATCGAGAGAACGTGAATGCATCTCGCCAGCTCAATGGATTATTGTTCATGAGACAAAGTTCATGAGCACCAAAACAAAACCTTATTCCAAAAGGGAATAGCATAAACCCCTCTGACTAACCTAACTTTGCGCAACAAAATTTTCTATGTCATGGTAGGTATCATCATGGGCAGTAAAAGTGATCTGCCAATCATGCAAGAAGCAGCCGAGGCTCTTCAATCGTTGGGTGTTCCATTTGAACTAACTATTGTAAGTGCGCATCGCACTCCGGAGCGCATGTTTGAATATGCAACTACAGCAGAGTCGCGCGGTATCAAAGTGATTATCGCGGGTGCTGGAGGAGCGGCTCATTTACCCGGCATGACAGCCTCTCTCACTCCCCTACCTGTTATTGGTGTTCCGGTCAAATCTTCGAACTCGATCGATGGTTGGGACAGCGTGCTTTCCATTTTGCAAATGCCGGCTGGAGTGCCTGTTGCGACTGTTGCACTCAATGGCTCGCGCAATGCGGGAATATTGGCAGCTCAAATCGTCGGTTGCCATGATTCTGCTGTTCTTGAAAAGATAAAACTCTTTAAGGAAGACCTCAAGAATAAGGTTATGGAATCGATTGCCGACATGAATAAGAAATAACCGCAAAACAGAATCGTCCGATGCTCTCATTAAATCCGAAAGAACTTCCACAACCGAAGCTGCATCAATACCTGCTTGGAGCGATAGGTCCTCGCCCCATTGCTTTTGCGAGTACGTTGGACGAACAGGGTCGTTCTAATCTGGCACCCTATAGTTTCTTCAACGTTTTCAGTTCAAACCCACCCATACTCATCTTTTCACCTGCACGAAGAGGACGCGACAACACTACCAAGCATACGCTTGAAAACGCGCTCATCAGCCGCGAATGCGTGATCAACATCGTCAACTATCCGATGGTGGAGCAAATGTCATTGGCCAGCACCGAATATCCGAAGGGCGTGAGTGAATTTGAGAAAGCGGGCCTTACTCCTATTGCTTCTGAGGTCGTCAAACCTTTTCGCGTCAAAGAAGCTCCTGTTCAGTTTGAATGTAAGATCAATGATGTTGTCGCACTCGGCGATCAGGGAGGAGCGGGAAACCTGGTCATTTGTGAAGTTGTCCGCATTCACATTTCAGAAGACATTCTGGATGAAGATGGGCGCATATCACCCATAAAAATTGATCAAGTTGCGCGCATGGGCGGCCATTTTTACACACGTGCCAACCAAGGTTTATTTCAGTTGCCTCAACCCATGACTCAAGTTGGAATTGGCTTCGACCAATTTCCGTCTGACGTTCGAACGTCGAAGGTTTTGACCGGAAACGAGTTGGCCCAACTAGCAGGAGTCGAATCATTACCCAATGAGACGGATGTGAATGAATATAAACTAACTGAACTGGCTGATCTTTTCGTTGAATTGGAGGGACAAGCTGCATTGCTCGAACTTCAATTGCATGAGCGGGCAAAATTGCTCATCGGTGAAAAGAAAATAATGGAGGCCTGGATGACATTGCTGGCTTTCAACAATTGATTTCTTTCTATATTATTCTTTTCCAAAACATAGGATCCTGCTTACTCTCTAAAGTCAATTGGTAGGAAAATCATTCACCATCGATTTGCTGTAAGAGTGAAATCATGTTTTCTTATATAGAAGCACATTTCGTTGAGTCGCTTTGACAAAAGCAGATTGCACCATTATGACTTTTGCAGCTGAAAAGAAAATGTTGTTCCCTTATTTAATTCGGAACGAATTTCAAGCCGTGAGTTGTGCTTATGAATGAACTCCTGAACCAATTGCATACCGAGCCCATGGCCCTTCTCTTCTTCGGTTCCTGATGTGGTGAATGAAACTCCTCCTGTAATTTTTTCAATATCGCATCGCGACATCCCCTTGCCGTTGTCAGTAACACTGAACGACCAGTTTTTGCCGCCTTCGCGCGTACAAATGTCAACCTGTCCTCCAGAGTTGGTGAATTTTATAGCATTTGAAATCAGGTTCCTGAGAATAGCCTCAATCATATCGCGATCTCCGCGCACCATTGCTTCAGGGGTTGCCTGAAAATCATACGTGAAATGAATCTGCTTTTCGTTGGCAAACAGATAGGATACTGATTTCACGAATTGCTCTATTTGTGATATTCTGATTGACTCCTCTCTAAATACGATAGAGCGATTTTGACTACGCGACCATAACAGCAACTTGTCCATAAGCGCTAAGGTTTGTCCTGTTCTGCTTTTCATTTGTGTGAAAAGTTTCGCTTGCGTTTCACTGTCAACCGATAACGATTCGAAAAGTTCCATTCCCGCGTGAATAGAAGCTATTGGAGAGCGTAAATCATGCGATAGCATAGACATCATTTTATCGCGGGTATATATGGAAGCTACCAATTGGGAATTTCGCTCATCCAATCGAGAGGACTGATCCAGGAGTCTGCTTTGAATGTCGTTACTCGTACCAAGGATGTATATAACCTCCAAAGCTGAAATAACTCCAACGCCAATCATATTCGAAATTCGTTCGAAACGCATGGCTTCTTCGCTGGGTATTGTTACATCTAGTATTCGAATATCTGTCACAAGCGAGGTTGCCATCAGTGTTAAGCTCAAAAGAGACAACATATATCCCGAGATCCTTTCCTTTCCCTGAAGAGTAACCAACGTTCCGATGATAATTGGTATAAAAAAAACCGACACATAGGTTTCTGGCCCCGTGGTCAACGCCAGAATGAAAACGCATGCATTTATCTGCAGGCTATTCCAGACCTTTGAATAGTAGTAATGACCTTTTATATATAATAACCATGAAATGATTACGGCCGGCAGAATGCAAGCCGTGATATAGGCTTGCGTCGTTTGGCCAAAGAAATAATTCACAATCACATATAAAATCGAGTATCCACCAATCAAGTACATTAGAGCAACGTGAAGCTTCCGAGCCTTTTCCTCTATCAAATCTAATGGTTTGTTCCTACTCGAACTATCGTGGTGGTATGTTAGATCAGGATCACTCATATTATTCAAGGCAGCAGATCAAATTCATTTAGCTACTTCAAGCGATTAAAGCACTTCGATATTTCCTGCCCAATCTTAGAAAGTGTCGCAAGAAAGCAGCTGCCGTAATCTTCTGACTGATTTAAGTCAGCTTGGTGGTTTTTCTTGAATAAATATGAATAAAGGCCACTCAGTTTATGGAAGAGACTACCCGTCTATTTTGCAACTCGTACATAAATGTCTCTCGCGTATAAGGTGAAATCAAGACACACCCCATTTTACCATAGCTAATTTGAATACGTTTAAATGAAAATGCAGGAGCACTTATTGGATTGGAGGTGTGCTTCACAGAGCGAATGTCATTCCAGCGAATGAACTGCCTGGAAAGACCGCATCGGATTTCCAATCCTTCATCGGTTATGATGTACTTGGTCGTTTTGAAAAGGACAACGATTGCCAGAATAACCGCCCCATTGATAGCAAGTCCAACCCAAGCCCCATCTCGTATCATCATTGCGGAGGTGCTG
>JAIYBR010000098.1 GCA_027488435.1 Flavobacteriales bacterium | reverse complement strand
TTTACTACGTGCGCGCCTATGTTACCAACTCATCGGGCACAGGCTACGGAAATGAAATTACATTCCGCACACTGTCGAATCCGGCAACTGCTCAAGCAAGTGGACTTTCGGCTTCTGTAAGCGCATCAGGCGAATTGACCATCAGCTGGACCGGCGCCACCTTCCCATCATCGGGAGCTACGCAGGGCGGCTACGCATTAGTCTATTCAACAGGAACACCCACACTTTCTTCTGCCAATGCAACTGCACCGACAGCAGGCGTTGGAACACTGGTTACAATCACGCCTACGAATTTGCCAACTGCACCTGCAACATCGTATGTGCTGAGCGGCTTGACAGGTGGCACCACCTACAACTTCCTGCTGGTGCCGTTTACCTTCGATGGAACAAATGCAACTACGTATAACTACCTCACCGCATCAGCTCCAACCGCTTCGGCTACAGCAGTAACAACAGCGAGCGTTACTACCACAGCAGCAAGTTCCGTTACCAATACCACGGCCTCATCAGGCGGTAGTGCCTTGGCAGCAGGTGGCGGAACCATTTCAGCAAAAGGGGTTGTGTGGAATACATCCACAGCGCCAACAACGGCCAACAGCTCAACCAACGACGGTACAGGCACGGCTTCATACACCTCTTCGCTTACTTCGTTGAGCCCTGAAATACTTCATTACTACAGAGCCTATGCAACCAATGAAGTGGGAACTGTATACGGCGCTGAACTTACTTTCCGCACGCTGTCGAATCCACCCACCGCACAAGCTTCAGCGCTGACCGCAACAGCGTCTTCGTCTAGCAACATCAACTTGAGCTGGAGCGCTGCTACCTTCCCTGTGTCGGGTGCAACCACAACAGGTTACGTGTTGTTGCGTGCAACCTCGCCTAACACACCTTCCTTGGGCAACGGCAATGGCGCCGCACCCACTGCAGGTACGAACACCACCATTGTAAGCTCAAGTATTTCAGGTGCCGCAACTTCAGCAGCAAGCAGCACACTCGCTGCAGGTACAACGTATAACTACTTACTCGTTCCATTTAGTTGGGACGGTACAAATCCCTCGACCTACAACTACCTAACTGCTTCGGCGCCTACTGCCACCGCAACTACTTTAGCCGCTGCTCCTGGCGCACAACCTACTGCACTTGTGTTTTCTGCCGTAACAGCCACTACCATCACAACATCCTGGACAGCAGCCACAGGCAGCCCAACCGGATACATTGTGTTGCGTTCTGCGGTTGCTTCGCCCGATACAGATCCGGTTCCGGGCACATCCTACACAACCGGAAATACATTGGGTAATGCTACTGTGGTATATGCCGGCACCCTGTCTACTACGGGTTCACAAACCGGATTGGTCGATGGTACAACCTACTATTATGAGGTCTTCAGCTATAACGGCGGTGGGTCAACCATTAATTACCTGACCACATCTCCATTGAACGGCAGCCAGGCTACAACCAGCATTACGGCTCCTGTTGCGACCACTGCTACCTCTGCCGCCGCAACTTCATTCACAGCCAATTGGGGCGCTGTTAGTGGAGCCGCTAACTATTTGCTCGATGTAAGCACCAATCCTTGCTTCGCATCGTTCGGGTCATCTTCCACTGCCACAGAAGGATTTGCGGGAGGAACAACTGCGCCAACCGGATGGACATTTACGACGATTGCAACAACCTATACATCCGCAGGTAATTTCGGCGCCGCTTCACCATCCGTTCAAATGGATGCAACGGGCGACAGAGTGCTGACCAATCAGCTTTCGGGATCGGCTGCATCACAATTGAGCTTCTGGCTAAAAGGAAACGGAACCAACGCCGCGAGCGCGCTATTGGTAGAAGGAACTACGGATGGAACCAACTGGGTGACTATCGAAAACATTACCGCCAGCATTCCAACAACCGGTACTACGAAGACCTACAACTTCTCATCAACACCGCTGTTGCCTTGCGGAATGATTCAATTCCGATTCACCTACACCAAGAGCGCAGGTAACCTGGCGTTCGACGACGTGATTATTGCTTCAGCAAGTTCAACCGCTGATTTTGTTTCCGGATACAACGGGTTGTCGGTTTCGGGCACATCGTCATCGGTAACGGGCCTCACCAGTTCGACAACCTATTACTACCGCGTGCGTGCGGTGGGCACTAACTCAACCTCTGGAAATTCAAACGTAATTACAGCTGCCACTCTCAATGATCCTGCAACTGCCGATTACCGCTCAGTAGCCACAGGCAACTACACAAGTGCCTCTACATGGGAGTATAATAGCGTCGGAAGCACATGGGTTGCGGCAACGCAAGCACCTACAGCGGCCAGCAACGTGACCATTCAAGCTGCGCATACAGTTACGCTTGATGCCAGCCAGAGCATCAATGCAGGTAAGACACTCACCATAATAGGTATACTCGATGCAGGCGCCAACAACATCAGTGGCGCTGGTATAGTGGCCATGGGAGCAGCATCCACCATCATCACATCCAGCGCAAGCGGTCTGGCGGGCGCACTTCAGGTGACTACTCCTGCTAGTTGCACATTCACGGCAGGAGCGAAATTCGACTTCACTGGAACTGCGGTGAATACAGGCTTTGCATCCTTCACAGGGTTGAGCTCTTTCACCTTCTATAACATTGCATGGACGGGCAACACTTCGCTTACGTTGGATAAGAACATTCGCGTTCAGAATTTTGACTTCACCAATAACGGTTTGGTGTATTTGGGCAATTTTGATTTATCGGTTTCATATACGGGTGTCATCAATGGTTCGCCTTTCTCCTCATCCAAAATGTTCGTGACCAGTGGAACCGGTACCATGCATCGTTTTGTGGTACTCAGCGCGGGTATTCCATTCACCTGGCCCATCGGTGAAGTTACAGGGACGGCGGAGTATTCTCCGGTATCCGTTGGTACCATTGCGGGTAATACATCCATTACTTCGTCCATAGGATTTAAGGTGACTGATGCAGCGGATCCGAACAATGGGCTCGCATCCAATTACGTTTCACGCTATTGGACATTCGCATCGAGCAATCTTACTGCGGGTGCAACATGGGGTAATGCTACGTTCACATACACAGCGGCAGATATCGTTGGTACAGAAGCCCTGTTGAAAGCGAATGCATTCAATTCCGGTACTTCATCATGGACAGAATTTGCAAGCAGCAGTGCAGCATCCAACGTGCTCACCTTTACTTCAGGTGCTAGCACTACAACAGTTCTGACGGGCAATACCATTACAGCGCGTGTTGACCCACCGCTTTACTACCGCTCTGCATCTTCGGGCAACTGGGGCACATCATCCACCTGGTTGGTTTCAACCGACGCAGCATTCCTTGCTCCGGCCGGCGTTGCAGCCACATCGGCCCCAACAGCGACGAACAGCATGGGCATTACTATTATGGCGGGTCACAGCATTACATCGTCGGCATCGGTTGCTGCCGATCAACTTACGATTCAATCGACCGGCTCCCTGGAGATGACCAACAACGCGCTAACGATTTCTGATGGCACAGGAACAGATGTAGCTATCAGTTCAGGAGGCACTCTGTTGCTTTCAGGGACAGCGACCATTACGATTAATTCAGGAGCAACGATTCAAGTGGATGGTTTGTACAAGGTTTCAAGTACAGCCGCTCCGGTTGTTACCAATGCAGGAACAACCACGGTTACATCCACAGGAACATATGAACACGCGCGCGATGCGGGTATCATTCCTACCTGCACCTGGAATAGCGGAAGCACTTGTTTAATTACCGGAACCGGAAACAACGCTCCAACAGGTCTTGCTCAAGCTTTCCATCACTTCACCGTAAATACAACGCTTACGAACAGCGTAAACTGCTCAGGAGCGTTGCAAACGATTAATGGCAAGTTCAAACTGACCACCAACCATCCAAGTTTTGCATTCGCACTCGGTTCTAATACGGTTTTCACACTCACGGTAACCGACAGTTTGATTATCAACAATGGAATTTTGAACATCACCAACGGCACCGGAGCGGCAACCCTTACCGCCAATGGGCCTGTGGTAATGAATGGTTCGGGATCCATTTTGACCAAGCGCAACGCAACTACGGCAACCTTTAACTTCAATAACAACTTTACCCAGAATGCGGGACTCTTCGATTTGAATGAAGCGGGAGCATCTACCACGACGGTTAATTTCCTCGGCAATGTGTTTCTCAATGGAAGTATGGGACGATCGGGCTCAGCCACATCGACCATCAACTTTATTAAGAGCACAGGAACACAATCGTTGTCGTTTGGAGGAACAAACCTCGCGGGTGCAATCAATTGGAACATCGGAAACGGAACCACAACGAACACGGTTCAATTATTAACGAATGTGCCGCTTTCTTCATCGCTTCAAAACTTTACTGTATTGAATAGCGCCTCGTTGAATATGGGTCCTTATGTTCTTTCCGGAACCAACACTACTTTCACACTAAACGCAACCGGCGCCATCAAATCTGGACATCCCCTCGGTATTGTTACTGCAGCAGGCGGCAACTTCGGCAACGTCCAGACACTGGCCAGGAATTTCCCCGGAACAGCATCTTATTTTTATAATGGAACGGCCAACCAAGTAACCGGTAACGCGTTACCCGGAACCTTTACGGGAACGGGCAATCTGAACATTGAAGCCTCATCTGGCATCTCAGTTACGCTTACCAACAACAACACAACTACACCTACCTTCAACTTGCTGTCGGGATTATTTGCCGCAGGCAACACACAACAGCTGAATATTACCTCGGGAGGAACGGTGAATGCAAGCGGCGGTGATTGGGTTGCAGGCAATAGCGCCGGGCTGCTTAACTTCCCGGGAAGCGGCACATTTACAGGTTCATGCAATCCATACAATGTCTATACTTCCGGTGGTGTGAACTTCGGCGCGGGTACTGTAACCATTCAAAACGGAGGAACCTTCCGCATCAATGCCGGCGGTTTCGTCAATACCAATGCGCCATTCTATGGTACGGGTTCTACGCTTCAGTATTGGGTGGGCAGTACCTATGGTCGCAATTTGGAATGGAGCGCTACGAGTGGTCGCGGTTATCCGCATCACGTGCAGCTTTCAAACAACACAACACTGAACCCCGCGGGAACAGCCGCTGCTCAAGCAAGCTTACCTTTCCGCACTGCAGGTAATGTCACGATTGATTCCGGTTCCGCTATCTATATGGACAGCGGTGGAAACAACATGATTGAGGACCTTGTGGTGGGCGCCAACATGATTTTGAACGGAGCGTTTTCCGGATCTCAAACAAGCGGCTCCGACATCTTTGTTGGCGGCAACTGGCAAAACGACGGCACCAGCGCCAATTTCTTCCCCAACAGCCGCGCGGTTTTCCTCAATGGAACCGGCACACAAACCATCAGTGGAACGAACGCATCATTCCCGGCCTTCCCATTCTTATTCATCGATAAGACTGCCGGCTCGGTGAGCTTGTCGCGCGATGTGCAGGTGACAGAGTTGTTGAACTTTAGTGCGGCCAACGTAGCCACTATCTCTACGGGTGCCAACACATTGTTCGTAAGCAAGAACACAACGACCGCAATTGAGCGCCTTGGCAGCGGTCACGTAATTGGCAATCTGCGCAGAGCAATAACTACGGGCAGCAACACATACGACTACCCAATCGGTGATGCTACAGCTTACGCCCCTGTAAGTTTGGCTCTAAGCAGCGTAACTACTTCCGGAAGCATAACCGCGTCGACTACCTCAGGCGATCAACCGCAAATTTCTTCCAGTGGACTGGATGGCGCTAAGTCTGTGAACCGCTTCTACACGCTGACAAACACGGGCGTAACCCTGGCGAGCTATAACCCAACCTTCACGTTTGTGTCGGGCGACCTCGATGCCGGAGTGAATACTTCGTCGTTACTCGTGGGCTTATATGCTTCCACCTGGAGCTACCCAACCGTGGGAACACTTTCAGCTACCAGCGCTCAGGCAACGGGTGTAGGCTCATTCGGACAATTTGCACTGGCAGAATGCCGCGCTCCTATTGTTTATAATGTTACCGGAGGCGGATCCTATTGTGCAAGTGGAACCGGTGTGGCTGTTGGTCTTGACGGTTCTGATCTCGGCATTAGCTATCAGCTGCAGCGCAACGGATCGGATATCGGAAGTAGTGTTGCCGGAACAGGATCTACCATTTCCTTCGGGAATCAAACGTTGGCAGGAACTTACTCGGTTATAGCAAACAGCTCGGCTTCAACGGCGTGCTCTGCCGCTATGACGGGCAGCGCATTAATAACCATCATTGCTGTGGTAAACACCTCTGTTTCTATCGCGACAAGTGCAACGACCATCTGCGATGGCTCTTCTGTAACTTATACAGCAACACCGCAATTTGGCGGCACTTCACCCTCCTATCAGTGGAAAGTCAATGGAAGTAATGTTGGCACGAATAGCAGCACGTATACCTCAAGCGCTCTGATAAACGGTGATATTGTAACATGCGATATGACCTCGAATGAGGAATGTCCAAGTCCGATAACAGCCACAAGCAATGGCATCACCATGTCTGTATTACCTTTCGGAACTCCGGAACTTTCTATCGCCTCGTCGTCAGGCACAACGCTTTGTTCGGGCGACTTGATTACGATTACATCGTCGGCAACGTTTGAGGGAAGTCTTCCTACTTATGACTGGCAAGTGAATGGTGTTAGCACAGGACAAATCGAGTCGAGCTTTTCGACCTTCAGCTTAGCGAATGGTGATCAGGTTAGCTGTGTGCTCACCTCCGATTATCTCTGCGCTAATGCACCAACAGACACGAGCAACACGCTCACATTTACAGTTGTTACACCGCCACAGGTGGATGCGGGCGCTGGTATGACGACATGTGGCACCACACCCTACACGTTTGCAAATGGCGCAACTAATAGCAATACAGCAAGCATTGCCTGGACAGAAAATGGGGCAGGAAGTATAACGGCCGGGGCTACTACGCTTACTCCTACGTATACTCCAGACCCCGCAGATTTAGGCGCTACGATCACCTTTACCTTGACAGGTTTGGGTAATGGCTCTTGCGCCGAAATTGCTGACAATGTTACTCTTGCTATCTCTGCTCTAACGCTTTACTACGTCGATGCAGATGGCGATGGATTTGGAAACCCACTCAGCTCACCGGTAGCTAGCTGCACTGCTGTTGCGGGACGCGTTGCCGACAACACGGATTGCTGTGATACCAATGCTGATATCAATCCCATGGGTGAATGGTGGGCCGATGTGGATGGCGATGGTTATGGAAGTTTCATTTTCGCTACCGGCTGTATTAGTGGATGTTCTGGATTCGCTTCAACGATTCCTTACTATCCGGGCGCTCACGGTGGGGCACCATACGCAATCGACTGCAATGACGGAGCAGCCTCGGCTTACCCCGGCGCTTCAGAGCAATGCGGGAATACCGTAGACGATGATTGTGATGCTATAGTGGATGAGGGGTGCAGTGGAATTGCCAATGATGAGTTTGCTAATGCGAATGCTATTCAGGTGAACACCGCCAACACATTCTATCCCAATTGTGTGGCCATAGCCGGCACGTTGCTCAATGCAGATCCTTCTGCTGAAGCCAACCCTGCCAACGTAGCTGTCGGCGGAGGTCGTGATACTTGGTTCCGTTTTGTTGCTCCGTCAACAGCTGCCCGTATTCGGGTTGTCCCCCTCGGATTTGATGCGGTTGTTGAATTAAGAACAGCAGCGCATCCTGCGGGCCAAGTGGATGTGGAGAACGTGAACAGCGCAGTGGGTGGCACTGAGATTATGAACGTGTCGGGATTGACCGTGGGCCAAACCTATTATGTGGCCGTTCGCAACTTCAACAATACGGCCGGTGGCACTTTCTCGATTTGTGTTTCCCCACTCATGCCAAGTGGTTGTGGAACTGCACAAGCGGCTGGCGGATTGAGTTTATGCAGTTCGTTTAAGGCGATTTATCGTGGAGCTACTTCTTACACGTTCAACTTTACCGGAACAGGAGGCGCAGCGCCAACGCCATTTGTTACGACAGCGGCTACTTCAACAGGTTTAATGACGCTCTCTAACACTTCGCTTGCACTTCGTAACGGAGGTGTTTATAATGTGCGTATCGATGCCAACTATGTATTACCGAATGGTATTGGTGGCTTTGATTCGCCCATTGTGATATTGGGAACCGCTTGCTCTCGCACAATTGCTTCGGCTCCGCTTATGGAGGTTACTTCAACACAACGATGTGCAGTTGCCACACTGAACCGAAGCGCTCTCTTGAGAGCGGTTACAACAACAGGTCAATCATCGGCGTGTTCTGCAACAAGCTACAACTTCCGTTTCACGCGTGTTGCCGATTGTGCGGGTACAGCAATAAGCGGGGTAACGTCGTTTGTTGTGAGCTCAACCAGCACGTACCTGTCTTTATACGCTGCCTTCCCGAATGGATTGTATCCATTGCCCAACCTGGGTTACTGGAAAGTAGAAATCGCTCCGGTATTCACATACGGTGCAACCGCATACGGTCCGGCTCGGGTTATCCAGGTAAACAATACCGCTACAAGTCCAATGCTTTCTGAGACGAGCGATCCCGTCGAACGTGTTCAGTTGATTGATGAGTCTTTTACAGTGTATCCAAACCCGGGTAATGGCGATTACGCAGTGGTTTTAACCAATAGCGGTGAGCTCGTTACAAATTGGAACATCATCGACGAATTGGGAAGAAGAGTAGAGGGTTACCACATTCTTTCGATGGATGCCGGTCGCTATGAGATTCGCTTTACGAATTCCATGGCCAATGGACTCTATTACATCAGTTGGCTTTCTCAAGGCGAGGTGAACAGCGTTCGCTGGCTTGTGAGTAGGTAGTGACTAGTTACTAATGACGAAATATGGAAAGGCCGCTCGTGGAGACACGGGCGGCCTTTTTTTATGCCTATCAAGGATTGTAGGAAAATAGGAGTGTAGGATTATAGGGGTGGCCAGCGTTCACATTACGCACTTGACGCGGGCTATCATGCCGAGTTTCTTGAGAAGGAGAAACACAATGGGAACGAGAATGAGTGCTTAGCGCCCCCCTATAATCCTACAATCCTATTTTCCTTTAATCCTTTTTGTAACCATTTAACATCCCCCCTCGTTATAATCCCTTCAGCGCAAATACGCT
>JAIYBR010000301.1 GCA_027488435.1 Flavobacteriales bacterium | reverse complement strand
TAAAGGTGCTCGGTCGCGGTGAACTGAAGGCAAAACTCAATGTGAGCGCTCATGGTTTTTCAGCTACAGCTAAAGCTGCTATTGAAAAATTAGGCGGAACTGCAACTACTCTCTAATATTCGACTATGAAAGGCTTTATACAGAAAATAAAAGACATCTGGAGTCATGATGAACTGAGAACCAAGATTGGTTACACGTTGTTGCTTTTACTTGTGTATCGCATCGGTTCGTTTATCGTACTTCCCGGAGTCGATTCCAATCAATTGGAATCCGGTTCACAGGGTGGACTTCTCGGATTTCTCGGCTTGTTCACCGGTGGTGCATTTAGCCGTGCTTCCATTTTTGCATTGGGTATAATGCCGTACATCTCAGCTTCGATCATCATCCAGTTGCTGGGGCTTGCTGTGCCTTCCATTACAAAAATGCAGCGTGAAGGGGAAAGCGGTCGCAAGAAAATCAATCAGTATACACGCATGCTGACCATAGCTATTGGTTTGGTTCAGGCTCCGGGTTATATCAAGAGCACATTGCCTGTTGGATCGTATCCTGAGGGCTTTACCTGGTTGTTCTCAGCGGTTGTTATCCTGACTTGTTCGACTCTGTTCGTAATGTGGATGGGTGAGAAAATCACGGACAAGGGAATTGGAAATGGTACTTCGCTCATCATCATGACGGGTATTATCTCCGACATTCCGAAAGGGTTTATCTCTGAAGCCAAGTTGCAGTCAGAATTCTTCTTCTTGATTGAGTTGGCTGTACTGTTGATAGTTGTGGGTCTTTGCATTGCTGTTATTCAGGCTGTACGCCGAATTCCGGTTCAAATGCCGAAGATGAACATGGGCGGTGGTTCACACATGCCACGTGGTGAAGGTGCTCGTTCGTACATCCCACTTCGCGTGAATTCTGCAGGTGTAATGCCAATCATTTTTGCTCAGGCAATCATGTTCGTTCCCCTTTACTTGCGCAACACAGAGACTTTCCAGGATAGTGAAATTCTGGCAAGCCTTACCAATATTCAAGGATGGGGTTACAACCTCTTGTTGTTCTTCTCTATTATCCTGTTCACCTTCTTCTACACGGCAATTGTTACGAATCCTAACCAGATTGCCGATGACTTGAAGCGTAACGGAAACTTGGTTCCCGAGCACAAGCCTGGAAAGCCGACTGCTGATATGATTGACAATGTAGTATCGAGAATTACTCTTCCCGGTGGTATCTTTGTCGGCCTAATTGCGATTTTGCCTGCCTTGGTTATGATGATTGGTTTGACCAAAGCACAGCAGTTTTCGATATTTTTTGGTGGTACATCCCTATTGATTACAGTAGGTGTGATTCTCGACTTGCTTCAGCAAATCGAAACTCACTTGGTGTCTCGCCATTACGACGGTCTGATGAAGTCCGGTCGAGTTCGCGGTAGAAATACCGGTGCGATCAGTTCATCAGGATACGTTAGTTAATTCCGGTCTTTCGGTACGATGTCGTCCAAGAAACCGGTTTTAAAAACGGATGATGAGGTAGAACTCATCAGACAAAGTTCTTTACTTGTTGGAAAAACTTTAGCGGAGCTCGCCGCTCGAATTCGTCCCGGAGTAACTACTCTGGAGCTCGATAGAGTAGCAGGTGAGTTCATTCGCGACCACGCAGCATATCCTGGATTTTTGGGTTACAACAATTACCCGAACTCCATTTGCGCAAGTGTAAACAGCTCGGTAGTACACGGTATTCCGAACGATCGACCTTTGCAAGAAGGAGACATCGTCTCTTTGGATATCGGAGTTGTGAAAGACGGTTATTGGGGTGATTCGGCTTATACGTTTGGTGTAGGGGTCGTATCTCCCGAAGTTCGTCAACTACTGAAGGTGACAAAGGAGAGTCTGTATCTCGGAATCGAGCAGGCGATAGCCGGTCACCGCACAGGCGACATTGGTAATGCGGTTCAGACGCATGCGGAGTCGTTCGGATATGGAGTTGTTCGCGACCTGGTGGGCCACGGAGTAGGGAAGAACCTGCACGAGGCACCGGAGGTGCCGAATTTCGGAAAACGTGGTCAAGGAGTGTTGTTGCAAGAGGGATTGGTGATAGCCATCGAACCGATGATCAACCTTGGAACTCGCAATGTGAAGCAGATGAAAGATGGTTGGACCATCATCACTGCCGACGCAAAGCCAAGTGCACACTTCGAACATACCATTGTGGTGCGAAAAGAGAAGGCTGAAGTTTTATCCAGTTTTGAATTGATTGAAAAGGCAGAGGCGCTGCTAGCTTAATAGCAAGCCCGAAGCGAACGATAGAAAGAGATATGGCAAAACAAACATCCATCGAGTTAGATGGAACAATTATCGAAGCCCTTTCCAACGCGATGTTTCGCGTGGAGTTGGAAAACGGCCACATAATTACGGCTCATATCTCGGGTAAAATGCGCATGCACTACATACGCATCCTGCCAGGCGATAGAGTGAAGGTGGAAATGTCACCTTATGATTTGACAAAAGGAAGAATTAGTTTCAGATACAAATAAGAATTGCCCGAGGTAATTCGTATAAAAGTTAAAGACATGAAAGTTCGTGCATCCATTAAAAAGCGCTCAGCCGACTGCAAAATTGTAAGCAGAAAGGGTAAGCTCTATGTGATTAACAAGAAGAACCCTAAGTTCAAGCAAAGACAAGGTTAAACGTTTGGTCCGGGAAAACCGGTCCTAAAAACAATAAATAAATGGCTCGTATAGCAGGTATTGACTTACCAAGAAACAAGAGAGGTGAAATTGGTCTCACCTACATCTACGGAATCGGTCGTAGCACCGCTCGCAGAATTTTAGAAACTGCAGGGGTAAGCTATGACAAGAAAGTTCAGGAATGGAACGACGATGATTTGTCAAAGATCCGTGGTTACATCACCGACGAACTGAAGGTGGAGGGCGCGCTCCGTTCAGAAGTGCAAATGAGCATCAAGCGTTTGATGGATATCGGTTGCTACCGTGGCGTTCGTCACCGTGTGGGCTTGCCGGTTCGCGGTCAAAGCACTAAGAACAACTCACGTACCCGTAAAGGAAAGCGTAAGACTGTTGCAAACAAGAAGAAAGTAACCAAGTAATAATTCGTACGGTTGAATCCTTACAAGGCATTCAACTCAAACAACACGAACAATGGCTAAAGTCGAAAAGAAAAAGAAAAAGAATGTACTCGTGGAGTCAGTGGGTCAAGCTCACGTTCAGTCTACGTTCAACAACATCATCATCAGCCTTACCAACAACACCGGCCAGGTTATCTCATGGTCTTCTGCCGGTAAAATGGGTTTCAAGGGTTCTAAGAAGAATACTCCGTATGCTGCCCAGTTGGCTGCCGAGCAAGCTTCAAAAGAAGCAATGGATCTTGGTCTGCGCAAGGTAAAGGTGTTCGTTAAAGGTCCGGGCGCAGGTCGTGAATCTGCTATCCGCACTATCCACAACACCGGAATCGAAGTGTTGGAAATCGTGGATATCACTCCACTTCCTCACAACGGTTGCCGCCCACCCAAGAAAAGAAGAATCTAATACTATCTCAAGAAATCATTAGCAATGGCCAGATATACAGGACCCAAGTCAAAGATTGCGCGTAAGTTCCGTGAGCCGATTTTCGGTCCGGACAAAAATTTGGATAAGCGTAATTATCCACCCGGACAACACGGACCCAACAAGCGTCGCGGAAAGCAGTCGGAATACTCCGTTCAGCTCAACGAGAAGCAGAAGGCAAAATATACCTACGGTATTTTGGAACGTCAGTTCGAAAACCTCTACAAGAAAGCGTCAGCTCGTCCGGGTGTAACCGGTGAAATCTTGCTCGCTCTTTGTGAGTCACGTTTAGATAACACCGTATACCGTCTTGGTTTGGCAGCAAGCCGCATGGGAGCTCGTCAGTTGGTTGGTCACAGCCACATCACTGTAAACGGTCAGGTAGTGAATATTCCTTCTTACCAATTGCGTCCAGGCGATCGTGTAGGTGTTCGTGAGCGTTCTAAGTCGCTTCCAACCATCACCATGGCATTGGCCAGCCGCAAGAAGTTCGATTGGCTCGATTGGAATGACGGCGACAAACAAGGTGTATTCCTCAACTTCCCCGAGCGTGTGCAGATTCCTGAGAACATCAAGGAACAGCTCATCGTCGAATTGTACTCTAAGTAATAGTCCAGAACCAATATAACAATAACACTATAAATGGCAATCATCGATTTCGTAAAACCAGACAAGGTCGTCATGCTCGACAGCAACGACTTCTCAGGATCGTTCGAATTCCGTCCGTTGGAGCCCGGCTTCGGTATCACCATCGGAAACGCACTGCGCAGAATTCTGCTCTCTTCATTGGAAGGTTTTGCAATCACCTCAATTAAGGTTGAAGGTGTGGATCATGAGTTCTCTACAATCAAAGGGGTTGTAGAAGATGTAACGGAAATCATCCTCAACTTGAAGCAAGTTCGCTTGAAGCGCCAGATTGAGACAACCGATTACGAAAAGGTAACAATCAATATCTCCGGTCAGGAGCAATTCAAGGCCGGTGATATCAGCAACTTTACAACTGCTTTCCAGGTATTGAACCCCGACTTGGTGGTTTGCAACATGGATCCGAAAGTGAAGTTGAATATTGTCATCACCATCGGCAAGGGACGCGGATACCGTCCAGCCGAGGAAAACAAGTCGAACAGCTCGCCAGTAGGCACCATCGCTATCGATAGCATTTTCACGCCTATCCGCAACGTGAAGTTCAGTGTAGAAAACTTCCGTGTGGAGCAAAAGACCGACTACGAAAAGTTGTTGGTGGAGATTCAAGGTGATGGCAGTATCACACCAAAGAATGCATTGCAAGAAGCTGCGAAGATTCTCATTCACCACTTCATGTTGTTCAGCGACGAGCGTATCACGCTTGAGCAGGAAGCGAAGAAGGAAACGGAGGAGTTTGATGAGAGCTCCATGCACATGCGTCAATTGTTGAAGACCAAATTGGTTGACATGGATCTCTCCGTTCGCGCTCTCAACTGTTTGAAGGCAGCTGATATTGAGACCTTGGGTGACCTGGTTTCATTCAATAAAAACGACTTGTTGAAGTTCCGCAACTTCGGTAAGAAGTCGCTCACAGAATTGGAAGAACTCGTGGAAGGCAAAGGCTTGCAGTTCGGTATGAACGTAAGCAAATACAAGCTCGACCGCGACTAATTGGTAACTTGGTGCGAAAGCACTTAATAAAAGTAATTATTTAAAGAACCCGAAGTAGTTGTAAAAGAAGGTGGCACATGCAAGGATTCGCTACGAATGGATGCACTAGCCAATAGCCAACGCTTCACTACCAAAAACGTTTATGAGACACGGAAGAAAAGTAAACCACCTGAGCAGAACCCGCGAACACCGCGCTGCTCTTTTGATGAACATGGCTTGCTCGCTCATTGAGCACAAGCGCATCAACACCACATTGGCCAAGGCAAAAGCTTTGCGTGTATATGTGGAGCCACTTATCACGAAAAGCAAAACCGATAGCACTCACAGCCGTCGTACAGTGTTCAGTTACTTGAAGAACAAGGAAGCGGTTACTGAATTGTTCCGCGAAATCGCGCCGAAAGTTGCTGATCGTCCGGGTGGTTATGTGCGTATCATCCGCACAGGTTACCGTCCTGGTGACAATGCTGAAACAGCCATGATTGAATTGGTTGACTTCAACACTATTTACACCAATGGCACAGCAGCAGCGTCTGAAGCAGCTCCTAAGAAGCGCACACGTCGCAGCTCAGCTAAGAAAGCCGAAGGTACAGAAACGGCAGAAGGCGCAGAAGCTCCAAAGGCGAAAGCTCCTCGCAAGAAGGCAGAGCCAAAGGCGGAAGGTGAAGAAAAGCCAAAGGCAACACGCAAGAAGAAGAGCGAATAATAATCGCTAATCGATAGAACTAAAAAGACCGCCTTGGCGGTCTTTTTTTTGCCATAATGGGAAACTTTGGTAGATCTGTTTTAGTTGTCCATGGTAAGTTGACGTTTTGTGGAAGAGATTTGAGATGCCCCTCTTAATTATTCGATATACCGAAATGTAAATACGATGTCTCTTTGGAAATTGGTTGTATTTTCGCCTAAATCCCAATGTAATTAAAGCTAAAAAAATCATGAAGTACTTATTAATTCTTGCTTTCGCCGTTCTCTCTTACGGTCGGGTTCAATCGCAGACCGAAAGCCCTAAGTTGGGCGAAGAAAAGGAACTCCTTGTTACACTCACCAGTTTAATGTATGGAGATGTGAGTACAGTTCTAACCTTTGAGCCGGTTGGTTCCAAACCGGGAAGCGAGGAGATAAGCTTTACTGAATTGGTTTGGGCTCCCGGTGCCGGCAGCGTTCACACAGATATGGATAGTTTTAACGAGAGTCTCTATGGAAAAAAGTTTAAGATTCGAGTGAAGTATTCCGAATTGAAGGAAATGGTTTATCAAGGAGAGGACTTGGGCCTCGTGGAAACTGGTAATGTCTATAACGATTGGGTCCTGGTGAAAATTGAATTTGCCCAGTAATTATCGTTTTATTACTTCAACTTTCAAGGGTAATAACCAGTGATTTCGGTTGTTTCACCCCGAATTTGCATGCTTGTCTTTTCCGTTTGTACTTTCCAGCTTCGTAGGATTTTACTTGCAATCCATCTAATTGCGGCGGCCTGTCTTCATGCTCAAACGTTCAACTTGAGAATAGCCGACAGCGCGTTGCGTGATACCGTTCGAAGTGAGCACATTTCTCTTTCGGAGGCCTTAAGAGCCGCTCAGGTGTATTATTATCAGGTGCTAGATGATGGTTATCTCATGGCCACGGGAGATACGATTGTGAGCGATAGTCTGGTGCTCTTCACGGTAACTAGAAATGATAGGGTTCAATTGAGAGAACTGTTTTTATTCAATCCTGACGAGTTATCCGAGCAATTTGTAAAGGCAAATAATGCTTTAGGTATTTCTGCGATTAATAAGACCTTTAGCAAGGCATTGCTCGATTTTGAGAATAAGGGATTTCCTTTTGCGACAGTTGCTGTGGATAGTTTACGACTCTTGCCCTCAAAACGGAAGAATGAGATTTGGGCCAATGCGTATGCAACCATTCACAAAGGTCCATTAATTAAAAACGACAGCTTGTACATACGGTCTTCAAAGGTTCTGCCTTTTCACTATGTCAGTAATTATGTAGATTTCAAAAGCGGCCGATTGTATAATGAACAGCGTATACAGCAAACAGAAAAGCGCTTACGTGAAATACAGTTTCTTCAGGTGAAGAAAAAACCGGAGGTTCGATTTAGTAACGGAAAGGCCGACCTATTTCTGTTCGTTGAACGAAAGAAAGCCAACTATTTCAATGGAGTAGCCGGGTTGAGGCCCGACGAGGCAACGGGGAAGGTAAATCTAACTGGCGATGCAGAGGTACGGTTGCTGAATGCCTTTAATCGAGGGGAAGAACTGGGACTTGTCTGGCGAAAAATGCAGCCTCTCACCCAAGACCTTTCTGTGAAGATCATGCTGCCTTATTTGTTGAATTCGCCGGTGGCTCTCGACGGTAGGGTTCAAATCTACAAGCGCGATACGTCTTTTATATCTGTAAAACTACTCGCCGGGGCCGGTGTATTGCTCCCCCGCAACCAGCGCATACGTGTCTTCTTGGAAAGAAACCGATCGAATCAACTTACGCAGTTTTATAGCGGTGGAACAATCGCCAATGCAGAGCACACCCTATATGGTTTGAGCGCCCAGTTTGAGATGCTCGATTACCGGTGGAATCCGCGGCAAGGCTATTCTTTCTATTTCGAGGCGGCGACCGGTTATCGGGTAACCACAACCGGATTGGATGAGGCCATCAATGAAAGGAGGCGCACATTAAATCGTGGTGAGGTTCAGTTGGAATATTATATCCCGGTTTTGAAACGTCAAACGATACTGCTTTCGGCGAAGGGTGGCGCTATGCTGAGTGATTCCCTCTTTGAAAACGAAGTCTTGCGAATTGGTGGCTTGAGAACGATACGGGGCATCAATGAAGAAAGTATTTTCGCTACCTCCTGGGGCGTTGCCTCGCTCGAATACCGATGGTTGTTGGAGGAGAATTCAGCGGTTTATCTTTTTGTCGATCAGGCCTGGTATGAATACAAGCGTTCCGGTGGACTCATTCGCGACGTCCCGATTAACGCAGGGGTCGGGTTCAATTTTGAAACGAAGGCGGGCATCTTCACCTTTAACTATGCATTGGGAAAACAATTCGACAACCCTGTATTGGTCAGGAACGGCAAGATTAGCTTTGGATTCCGGAGTTTGTTTTGATAGTATATTGCTCACAGCCCAATCAAAGTAATATTCGCAGGTTGCGCGGCGAGTAGGGTGTAACGATCTATTTGCTGTAATTTTCGAGGGTCTCTTCGTTATGAGATTTGATACAGGTTTGTGTAAATGAGTTCAAAAAAATACCGCTATGAGTGAAACGAGAGAAACATTATATCGCCTTGTCAGAGAGAAGGCCGTTTTAAAGCAAGACGTGTATCATAATACATTGCGTGTTTTTTCCGACCTGAAGCATGTTCTTTCGGATACGGTGCAAGACATTGCCAAGAACTACGGTAAGTCTGATGAACGCGTAGACTTTCATTATCGCGATCGAGGTGACTTCCAGGCGGAAATTAAAATCGCCGGCGATGTGCTGGTTTTTTACATGCACACCAACGTTTTTCAGCTCGACAATACCAATGCTGTATGGAAGAGCGGCTATGTAAAGGATAATGAAGATAATGCCTACGTCGGAATTATCAACGTCTATAATTTCCTGGCCGATTCATTCAAGTACCAGCGTGTATCGGATGTTGGCTACCTGATTGCCCGAATTTTCGTAAACAAAGAGAATCATTTTTTTGTGCAAGGAAAACGTCAGCTTGGTTTTCTCTACAACGATTTTATTAATGGCGTTCTCGATCGGAATACCATGGAAAAGGTAGTAGAAAGCGCCATCTTGTATACACTCGATTTCGATTTGCTTGCGCCCCCGTATGAAAATCTTCAGCAAGTGACTGTCGATGAAATTCAAAGCGTAACAACGAGCACGAACCTGGCAACCGGCAAACGAATGGGCTTTCGCTTCGGATTAGACGAGCAGCATTTTTGAGCATCGAACCCCTTAACGCTATTCGCTAGAGTTCGATGATGATGCCAATACTTGGCAACACGGTTCCATTGGTATTGGTAATGTAATTGGGCTTGTATTGCGATTGTTCGTTGGGATCGACAATCGGTTGGCCGTTGCCATCTCGTTTAACATCTAGAATTGGCTTGAGCTCCGTTATATAACCGTATGCATTTTGTACGTCGAGGTAGAGATCGAGTGTCCAGCGTTTGTAATACCATTTCTTGTCGACACGGATATCGAGCTGTTGGTATGTGCTTGCCCTGCGCGAATTGAGTTGAGACCAATCGGTAATAGCTACGCCCAACGCATTCCAGTTTTCGATATTCATGGATGCTTCTTCATGATCGGGCGTGTAAGGCAGGCCGCCACTGAAGCGGAACACAAAGCCTACTTCCCAATTCTTCTTGAATTGTTTACCGCCCGTGATGCTGATTAAGTGTCGGCTATCCCAACTCGACGGTGTCCATTTTCCGGATTTCCCTGTAAACTCACTGTTTACATAGGTATAAGCGAGTATTCCATAGAGCCCTTTGTAGAATCTCTGCTGATACAATACTTCCATTCCAACGGAGCGCCCCAGACCTGTCGATGTCAGTGCTTCATTGCCTACTGTACCGAAGTCTGCTCCCAGATTGGCGATGCTGATGCCCCGATTTACGCTGACAGGGTAGTTGTTATAGTATTTGTAAAATCCTTCCACCGAAATAATTGTGTTACGCTTGTCCCAGTCGTATTGAACTCCTGCGACTGCCTGGGTGCATTTCACGTATTCCATGTTTTTGTTTACAAACACATTATTGATCTGATAACCCAGCGATAGATAGTTGGGTTGTTGATAATAGATTCCGCCGTTGGCGTTGAAGCTCCATTGTGGCGCGAAAGAATAGCGCAATGATACACGCGGCGAAAGTTGATTTTGCACCTTGCTCATCTCACTATTAAAACTGTTGCCATCGGCACGCAAACCGGCTGAAATGGTGAGGCGGTTGCTGAATAGATTTTTGCTCGATTGCACAAAGGCGCCGTACTTGTGAAGATTGAAGTTCGTTTTGTAGCTCACTCGGAATGTGTCCTTAGCCACAGGGTTAAACTCACTGAGGTTTGAGTAATTGAAGTATTGAGCATATTCGTATGCCACACCATAGAGAAGCTTCCAACCCTTGCCTGATATTTTTTGCTCGATGCGCAATTTGTTTTCTTGCTCACTGCTGCTGTAGTCAAACTTGCGGGGCAGTGACTCATCATTTTCGTAATGCTTGAAAGCATCGTTCTGCAACATATTCCGACTGGCAATAACAGCCCACTTGCCCTTTTCACCGTAGTGATCCCATTTCACGCCGAAAGTGTAGTTCCATTGTTTGTTAACCACTAGGTTGTCGAGCAGATAGCGATTGAATGCAAAGCTTTCCGAGGTCGAGTCGTCATCGAGTTTAAGATTAAGTGAAAAGTCATCGAGAGCGCCGAGTGATAAAACCGAAAGTTTGTTTTTGCTGTCGATATCCCATTTCCATTTCAAGTTATAGTCATTGTATGCAGGCAGAAATGGCAAGCCGAGCGCACTGAATAGGAATTGTAGGTAACTTCTTCTGGCTGAAAAGATGATAGCTGAGTTTTTACTCGTTGGCCCTTCGAGAGTGATACCGATATCGCTGCTACCGACAATAATGTTGCTTGCAAACTTGTCGCGCTTGGGATCTTTAAATTGAAACTCCATGACGCTGCTCAAGGCATTGCCCCGCGCGGCAGGAAATGCACCCGAGAAAAACTCAACGTCATTGACGAGGTCAACATTGATGAGTCCGCGTGGGCCACCGCTAGATCCCTGCGTAGCAAAGTGATTAATATTCGGAATTTCGATGCCATCGATATAGAAGCGATTTTCATTGGCGGCACCGCCGCGAATGATTAAGTCGTTGCGAAAGCTCGGTATGGCTGCCACACCGGGCAACGTGCGTATTACTTTGGAAATGTCACGGTCGCCACCAGGGTTTCGTTTGATTTCATTCACGCCAATCGTTCGCACCGACACGGGCGATTCATCCTGGTTGGTTCGACGTGTAGCGACAATCTCGACGGGGCCTACTTCTTCAATTACCTCTTCCAACTCGAATTTGATTATAGCAGGGCGGTCAGTAGTAGCTTCTACCTCAAACGCGATAGCTTTTTTGTATCCAATGGCAGCGCATTCAATGTTGTAAAGACCCGGTTGAAGATTGGAAATAATGAATTTGCCATCGATATCGGTCGTTGCTCCTGTGGTTGTTCCTTGAATGAAGACCGGTGCAAATGGTACCGGCTCATTGGAAGGCAGAGCTGTAACTGTTCCTGAAATGGTTGCGTTTTGCGCAGAAGCAAACGCCATGATGAAAAGAAAGATGAGTGATAATGAAGAATGAAGAAGGGAGAATGAAGAGTGTCGCATGATTGCTAAACAACTCAATCGTCTTTTGGTTTTGAGCGGAAACCAATGCAAAGCCTAAAGTACTGATAGGAGTTTTTAAGTGGACCGATTTCCATTCAACACTTAAATTGCTTTTACGGAGACCACCTGTATTTTCGAAGTTGCCTTTTTTCTTATTTCTTTACAATCTGCCTTGAGCTGTCAGTGAGAATAGACACGCGCAAACTAGAGAGGTAGTACCGTTTTTTTCGTAGCAATTGGCTGAAAAAAACAACACCTCGCATTTGCGAGGTGTTGTAAGTATACTTTGTACTATGAATTGGCCATCAACTTAGGGCTGGCAGCCATAATTTCTTCATTGGCGAATTCTTTGAACTTTTCGAAATTCTTGACAAATTTCTCAGCGAGTTCGTTCGCTTTTGCATCATACGCTGCTTTGTCTTTCCACGTGTTGCGTGGGTTGAGTAGCTCTGCAGGCACATCGGCACATGTAGTTGGCATTTGTAAGCCAAATACATCGTGCGTTGTATAGCTTACCCCATCAAGCTTGCCTTCCAGCGCAGCAGTAATCATGGCGCGGGTGTACTTGAGCTTCATGCGCTCTCCTGTTCCATAAGCGCCGCCGCTCCAGCCGGTATTGATAAGCCATACCTGAGCTCCGCTTTCTTCCATTTTCTTGCCGAGCATTTCAGCATATTTGGTAGGGTGGAGTGGAAGGAATGGCGCTCCGAAACAAGCGCTGAACGTGGTTGTTGGCTCGGTTATTCCGGCCTCTGTTCCGGCAACTTTCGCTGTGTATCCGCTGATGAACTGATACATTGCCTGGCCTTTCGTTAACTTCGAAATAGGAGGCAAAACGCCAAAAGCGTCGCACGTGAGGAAGAAGATGTTTTTAGGAATGCCACCCACCGATGGATTAACCGTATTATCGATGTGCGTCAGCGGATAGCTTACACGCGTGTTCTCCGTTTTCTCGCAGTTTGAATAATCGGGAGTAACACCGTTGTCTTCGAAGCCGATGTTTTCCAGGATTGCTCCAAACTTGATAGCATCATAAATCTGCGGCTCTTTTTCGTGTGTAAGATCGATGGTCTTTGCGTAGCAGCCGCCTTCAAAGTTGAATACGGTAGTGTCTGTCCATCCGTGCTCATCGTCGCCAATCAATTGACGGTTCGGATCAGAAGAAAGCGTGGTCTTACCGGTTCCGCTGAGTCCGAAGAACACTGCCGTGTCGCCGGCTGCCCCAATGTTGGCCGAGCAGTGCATGCTTAGCACATTCTTGTCTTGCGGCAACACGTAATTCAGCACAGTGAAAATACCCTTCTTGATTTCACCGGTGTAGCCCGTGCCACCTATAATGGCGATTTTCTTGGTGAAATTAAGTATCGCAAAATTGTGCTGGCGAGTTCCATCCTGGTCGGGGATAGCCATGAAGCCGGGAGCACAGATAATATTCCAATCGGGAGTAAAATTGGCGAGTTGATCGCTCGTCGGGCGAATGAACATGTTGTAGGCAAACATGTTGCTCCAAGGGTATTCAGTGACTACACGCACTCCCATTCGGTAACGTTCATCGGCGCAGGCAAACATGTCGCGCACGTAAACATCACGGTTGGTGAGATAGGCGCAAATACGCGCTTGTAGTTTGTCGAATTTTTCAGAATCAAAAGGCAAATTGAATTATACGACCCACCAAAAGGTGTCTTCTGTGGTGTCATCGGCTACGATGAACTTGTCTTTGGGTGAACGTCCGGTGAATTCTCCGGTGTCGATAGCCAATGCCCCGGTGTCGGTGAGAACACCTTGTCCGAGGCCGATGGTTTCTTCCACGAGCTCTGCAGGATGCAGATTCCAATAAGCTGTGGCAACGTGGTTGAGTCCGAGGTAGTCCAAATTAGCTCCCTCAGGTTTGTGTCCGATTTGAGTCATTTTTTGTTGTGAGTTTGGTTATTCATTGAACCGGACGCAAAGATAATACGGAAAGGTTTAGAGATAAAGGATAATGGAAAAGGGGTAAGGGGTAAAGGGTAAGGGGTAAAGGGGGAATTGGCATTATTCCTTCTATAGAATGGAGATTTGAATTCTCTATTCTTTGTTAGAAATGCCTTCCCATTTCGGCTCGCACTGCAACAATCGCTTCACGAATGGCGCTGTTGCCAACAGTGGCTTCGAGGTGAAGAACTTCACGCGCATATTCTGAAGCAGTACTGTCGGCTTTTACCCGTGTGAATGCCACTTTGTAGAGTTCGCCTGTTTCGTCCTTCGCACGTTTAACCTTGCTCCAGCATTCGTCGCTCACATACATCTGCAGTGAAATGTTATGTTCAAACTCTTCGCGCAGTGCTTTGGCTAAATCGATGTGCAGGAAGGCCGCATTGGATGACGTTGCTGAAACACGCATCACCATGGCTTGTGGTGTTATGCGCTCGAGCATCACGATGATGCGCTCGTAGGCGCTGATGCGAAGGGGGGCCAGTGCTTTGTTGTTATCTTGTTTCAAGGTAAACATCCATGCGCGCTCCCGGTGCTTGATCCATGCATTGAATAGATAAATCAGTACCGAAATTATAGCGCCAGCGGCGAGTATTTCGAGCATAAGGAAGAATAGGTGAGGTGTCATGGTTGTTTTGCTTTTTCTAGGTCAACTTCAACTTGGAGCATCAAAGGGGTGCCACTATCGGTTTCTTGATGCTGATTAAAACGGTATCCGTGTTCGTACATCAACTGCCGTGCTGTATTTTCAGGTATGGAGGCGATGAGTTTTTTCGGTTCCATGCATACCTCAGCGACGGTTAAGTTCCAGCATTTGAGTATTACTTCGAAGGAATCAATAAATCCAAGGTGCAAGGAGGCGATAATTTCTTCTCCTTTATTGAGCGTCTCTGCTTCCGCTGCTGTAATTCGAATACGCAGTGATTGATTGCTAAGGCGAACTTTCATGGTTCGTCTACTTCTTCAATCCGATTTCAGCCAATCGTTCGTCGAGGAAGGCGCCTGCCGAAATAGGCTCCCACTTTGGTTTCTCGCCCACAGGTATGCATGAAGGCAAACAATCGAGTCGCATTTCGCTGCGAGGATGCAAAAAGAAGGGGATGCTGAAACGGGAGCTGCCCCATTTTTCGCGAGGTGGATTCACCACACGATGCGTTGTGCTTTTTAATTTGCCATTGGTGAGGCGCTGCAACATGTCGCCCACATTAACCACAATATGATCCGGAAGGGCAGTCACTGCAACCCATTCGTTCTTTTTGTTCAATACTTCTAGGCCATCAGCCGATGCGCCGATGAGTAGCGTTATAAGATTGATGTCTTCATGTTGACCGGCACGCACGGCACTCTTCGGCTCCGAAGTGATCGGCGGATAATGAATGGGGCGTAGAATGGAATTTCCGTTTTTGATTTTATCTTCAAAGTAAAGCTCGTCGAGCCCCAGGTAAATGGCAATGGCGCGCAACATGTAACGTCCGGTGTTTTCCAAATCACGGTATGCCTGAATGCCCACTTCGTTGAATCCGGGGAGCTCCTCGGTGAGAATATTTGCCGGGTATTCCGATTTGATTGGGTCACCATCGGTGACTTCTTGTCCGAAATGCCAGAATTCTTTTAGATCACCGGCATTGCTGCCCTTGGCATGCTCGCGACCAAATGAAGTGTAGCCTCGCTGTCCGGCAAGCTCAATAATTTCATATTTCTTTTTTGTTTCTTCGGCTAACTCGAAGAAGGCTGTTACCTCGGAGTAGAGTCTGTCGACTGTTTCCGGCCTGATAAGATGGTTTTTGACAGCGACGAAGCCAATGCCTTCGTACGCGTTTCCTAGCGCCTCAACAAAGTTCTTTTTTTCTTCTGCATTGCCGTGAACGAAGTCATTCAAATCGACACTGGGAATTCCCATTTCGTGGAGACTCATACCTTGCTATTTTGTTTGATGAACGCAATTTAATTAGAAACAAGAGCAGTCAAGTATATGCTTAACTGCCCTTGCTTTATGGTTGAAACGATTTATTCCAGGGTAATGATTTGAGTGTGGCGTGTCGTATTTCCACAAGAGTCGGTGCACATCCAGCTGCGTGTAATGCTCTTATCGTCTCTCACTTCGCTAAAAATTACGTCGAACGATTCGCCGCTATTGTCAATGACACCAAAAAGAGCCGGCTGCGGTATCATGTCTGAAGTAGTCGTTATATTCGGGGCTTCTCCCAGCAGTCGGGGAGGTTGTTTATCTGAAATATGAACGATCTGTTGTGCCTGTGCTTTGTTGCCGGCAGGATCGGTATAATTAAAAGTTCGAACCAGCGTACCCAGGCACCCACCGGAAAAAATGTTTTCTTCATACGAGATGGAAATCTTACCACTTGAGGAGGTGGCAGAAATGGTTGGTAAATCAGCTAAAGCGTCAATGTCGCATGTGATTTCCGTTTGAAATGGCTGCACTTTAATCTGAGCTGTCAATGGGACAGAGAGTACAGCAAAGATGGCTAATGCAAACTTCGGGAGTTTCATTTTTTCGTTTTTTCAGTTCAAGTAAAACTACAACGAAAAGTAAGGATACTATGCCCCGCGAAATGAAACAATTAACCATGGGTTCTTGAAATCATTCCCAAGACCTGCCGTTGATGCTCAGTAGGTTGTCGAGCGGGATTCGCAAGCCTTCACCTGTGTAGAGATATTCTGCGTTGTTCTCTCGCGATAATCGAGTGATTTGCGAATGAAATTCGTGAATGGTGCCGTTTTCGAAAAATCGGAGAATTACATTTTTGTTATCCATCGGATTTGTAATTATTGATGTGTCAAAAAAAGATAATCTTTTTAATGAAGCTTTTATCGGAGTGTGACGCTTCCGTTAAACTAAGGAGAAAGTTTATCGCCTTGTTTCAAATGACCTTTGTCTATTTTCGCTGCGATGCTTGTGCAAACGGCTTCCATATATGGCCTTAAGCGCTCTGATTACGATGGGTTGCTTTCGCGCGGTTGGTTTCGTGGTAATGGAATCGTATACAGAAGCGAGGTTGTTTGCATCGATGGGGATGTATTTGGAATACGCAACATTCGATATCCGGTTGGAAGTTTTTCCATGCGGCGAAGCCATCGAAAATTATTCACAGCGAACAATAAGCGTTTTACAGTGCGCATTGGCACACCGCATTGCGATGAACAGCGCGAGAATCTTTACCAGGAACTAACACATCGCTTCAAAGCGTTTGTTCACGAGTCGCTGAATGGCTTGTTGTTGTCGCCCCGCACGTGTGTTGAGTTTGATACCATGGAAATTGCCGTATATGACGGTTCAGAGTTAATTGCGGCCAGCTACATCGATGTCGGCGACCGAAGCATGGCTTCTATTCTTTGTATCTATAGTCAGAAGTATAAATCATATAGTTTGGGCATTTATACCATGTTACTTGAAATGGACCTTGCTAAGCGGCTTGGTCTCGATTTTTATTACCCGGGTTATGTGCTCGATCAACCATCTGCATTCGATTATAAGTTACTTCTTGGGCCATGTGAGTGGTTGACGTGGAAACAAACGTGGAGTCAGAACACAAGTGATGCAGACCCTGGAAAGGGGGAGGTTATTCGCACGAAACTGGCAATGGCGGAAACGATTTTGAAAGCTGCGGGATATAGTCCTAAAAGGGTAATCTACCCTTATTACACTTTAGGCCATTTGTTAATCGAGCGGCCCGATTTGGTGCGTGTTCCTTCTTATCTGGTCATTCAAACCTCGGTTGGTGTTTTAGCTGTTAGCTACGATCTTCAGATGGATTCATATATATGTTTTGATTTGCGTCCCGCTCAAGACCTCGACTTTGTTCAATCGCTCAAGTTATCGAATGATTATAGGCAGGGCGATTCCTATGAACTGAACCCGCTGATATGTACTTTTTTTCATCGGTTGCGCATCGATTCATTTATCGAGGACCTCAATCATATTATCTCCATACTGAAACACGCGGATTACCTGGCATAGAGAGATTATAAAGGACTCGAAAATTTCCTCCCTTGTCTCTAGCAGCGAGGGTTACAACATGATATTTGACAAGCATTAACAGCCTGGATGTTTCTCATTGCACTGGAGGCTTACATTTGCGATCCATAAATGAGGTATTTACTACTCCTATTATTCGTGTATATCCCGGCGCTCGAGATTTCGGCGCAGGATAAGTTCATACTTCAGGTTTCGGGAGTGGTGGTGGCCACCGATTCATTAATTCCGGTTCCTTATGCTACGGTGTTCCGTTCGAGCGATAACAGAGGGACTTTCTCAGATCACACTGGATACTTCACTTTGCCCGCTGTTGCTGGCGATACATTGAATTTTATATTCTTGGGATTGAAGCGTTCAAGCTATGTGATTCCTTTTGATACCACGCAAGCGCACATTTCGATTGTGCAATGGATGGAGCAAGATCAGGTGCTGCTTCCTCAGGTAAACGTCCTTCCGTATCCGTCACCGGGTCGCCTAAGAGCCGAAATAATGGCTCTTGATTTTCCAGGTGACTCTTATTTCCGTTTTGATAGAACAGCTGCCTCTGTAGCCAATATCGACGGACTGCGTGATTTGTCGGCGGATGCCTACGCCGAGGCATCGGCAACGATGATTGCCAGATACAGCGGTGGGTTTAGAAGTGGTGGAAATTTGCTGGATGCCGCCTCTTGGGGAAGGTTCATGAATGCTCTTAAAAAGAAAAAGTAGCCCGCATGCGAGTAGCTCAGTTTTTCTGTGTATTTCTGCTCCTCGCATTTAGGGCCTCGGCTCAAGTCAACGATACTACCCAAATTGTGATTCATGGAATTTTGCGCGATGAACAGGATCAGCCAATTCCCAATGCAATCATCATCAATAAGTCCACGAAAAAGGGTTCTTTCGGTAAACCGAATGGATCGTTTGACCTGAAGTGCCAGCGTGGCGATACGCTTGCTATTACATCACTAGGCTATCAAACCCGCTACGTTACCTACACCGATTCGCTCCAATCACAACGGTTTGAGCTTAAACTGTATTTGGAAACCAGAACCTACGTATTGGCTGAAGTAGAGGTTTTTGCGCCTCGCGACCTGGAGCAAATCCAGGAGGATATCATGAAGCTAGGCTACAATGAAGACGACTATATGATTAGTGGAATCAATGCTGTTTCCAGCCCAATCACCTTCTTGTATCAGCAGTTCAGCAAGAAGGAACAGTCAAAGCGCAAGGTGGCCTACCTCGAGAATGAAGACCGCAAAAGAGAATTGCTGAAGGAACTTTTCAGGTTGTATGTAGACTATGAAAT
>JAIYBR010000193.1 GCA_027488435.1 Flavobacteriales bacterium | reverse complement strand
TTCAAGTGTTGCAGTTTATGGCACTTGTACTGATGAACCCATTACCACGTGCTCGGTACCTACTAATGTTACCTTTTATGGACTTTCGAAGGGGGCTGCCGAGGAGTTTGTGAGGGGCGCGACTTCCTATGTAATTGTGCGTTATTCTTCCATTATCGGCCCGGGTATGAAGGCCACATCCATGATCCCGAAAATGGTCAATCAGGCCATGGCAGAGAACCGAATTACGGTCTATGGTGACGGAAGCAGAATGCAGAATTATATCGATGTTCGTGACGCAGCTAATCTGATGGTGTTATCCGCAAAATCGAACGATAACATGACAGTGCTGGGTATTGCATCGCAGGAATACTCCAACCTTCAGGTAGCAACTTTCATCGCGGAAGAGACCGGAGCTTCCATCTATTTTGAAGGAACAGACGCTACAACCGGTTTTCACTACGAAGACCGGGACATGCATGAACATATTGGATTTAAACCGAAATTTGACCTACCCGAATCGATTCGAGATATTATTGCTTCATGAAAACCATTATCGTTACAGGCATTGGAGGTGTAGTTGGACAAGGTATCGTGCGTAATGCGCGAGCTATGGGACGTAACCTGCGAATAGTGGGTGTGAATGTGTCGCGCGTCAGTGCAGGCAATCACATGTGTGACGAGGTTGTTGAAGTTCCCTATGCATACGACGACAACTACATCAGCGCGATGTTGAAGGTTGTCTCTGAAACCGGCGCTGAGCTCATCATTCCAAGCACCGACTACGAATCTTATTACTTAGCTAAACATCAATCCGAATTTACAATTCCAATTGCTGCATCGCCGGCGGAAGTGACCTTTTTCTGTCTCGATAAATATCGAAACTGGGAAGCCTTCACGCAAAAGAATATTCCATTTGCTCCTTCTGTTTTGCCTTCGAAGTTCGACGGTGAATTTGATCGTTACATAGTGAAGCCCCGCGAAGGACGAGGTAGTCGCGGCATTCACGTTCAACCTTCAAATGTTTCGAGCTTTGATGATACGAACCTTGTGCAGCAGTTGTTGGAAGGTCCGGAAATCACCTCGACGTTTTATGTCTTGAAGGATGGATCGCTGCTCGGAACCATCACGATGCGTCGTGAACTAGAGTCAGGCAACACAGCGCGTGCCGAGGTAGTCAAGGACTATGATAAAGAGATTGAAACTCTTGCGCAGCACATGATTGATGCGTTTCCATTTCGTGGATCCGTCAACATTCAGTCGAAAGTAACCGCTCATGGCATTGTGCCTTTCGAAATTAACTGCCGCATTTCCGGAACTAATTCCATACGTTCGCAATTCGGTTTTAATGATGTCGCGTTTACAATTGAAGAATTACTTTTTCATGAAACTCCTGCCAAACCGATGGTGAAGAAGGGAAGCGCTATGCGCGTGATGGTCGATGTAGTTTATCCCGATATGCAACTCAGCGATATCAACAACAAGAACGATCAATACTACATCTACCAATGATAAAGTCTGTCTTCTTTGACGTTGCCAATACGCTGCTCGAAAAGCCGGACTTATTTCGAAAAATGGCTGCTGCGCTCAAGAGTAATGGTCATGAAGTGAGCGAGTCGAACTTGCGCTATGTGCACAAGTTTTTAGCAGAAACATATGTGTTTCCCGATAAAACGTCGCGCGATTTTTACACTGAGTTCAATAGTCATTTGCTGTATGCGTTGGGCATCGCGCCGGATGAAAAGTTGCTCAGCGAAATTTTTGAGGCGTGCACCTATCTGTCATGGCATCCTTTTGACGATACAAATGCGCTTGCGGATATCCCTTTGCCAATTGGTATTTTATCGAATTGGGATTCTTCTCTTCGCACTAAATTGAAAGATCATTTTGCAATCGAATTCAAGTGGATTCTTTGTTCGCAAGATGAAGGCGTGAAGAAACCGAATCCGCTTTTCTTTCAGCGCATGATGGATGAATCGGATTTACAGCCGAGCGAAATTTTATTCGTCGGCGATAGCATGAAGCTCGATATTCATCCGGCACTTCAGATGGGTGTGAAGGCCGTGCTCATCGATCGGTTGAACCATTTTCCTCATGCCAACGTGTCGCGCATTCAACATCTTAATCAAGTAATGCAATGGCTATGAAAAGGCTCGCAATAATCGGCTCCGGCGACCTGGGTGAACAAATAGCCTGGCACGCACGAAATGACAATCATTACACCGTTGTTGGTTTTTTCGACGATTACGCTGAGCCGGGCATTGCCAGGCATGGACTACCGATTTTAGGTAAAGTTTCGGATGTTGTATTATCCTACCAGAATGGTTTGTTCGACGAGCTTCTGATAGCAATCGGCTACAAACACTTCGAACAAAGAAGAGACATCTATAATTCACTAAAGAATATAGTTCCATTCGGAAGAATGATTCACTCGTCATCATTCGTTGACCCTTCCGTGAAAATGGGTCATGGCGTTGTCGTCTATCCGGGTTGTGTGATCGATATGAAGGCGCAGCTCGAGGATAACGTGCTGCTGAATGCGGGCGTTGTAGTAGCGCACGACACAACCATTGGCTCTCATTCATTTCTGTCGCCCGGAGTGAATGTAGCCGGTTTTGTGCGCGTTGGTAATTGCGTAAGTTTGGGCATCGGTACCTCTGTAGTCGATAATCTTCACCTCGTTGATTTTGTCAGAACAGGAGCGGGTGCCGTAGTAACCGAAAATTTAACTGAGCCGGGACTATACTTGGGTATTCCGGCGCGATACAAAAAGGCAGAATGATTCCCTTCAACAAACCGCACCTCACAGGCAATGAAACTGCCTACATAGAAGAAGCCGTAAAGTCGGGAAAGATTTCGGGCGATGGCATGTTCACCAAGAAGTGTCATGCGTTTTTCGAGCAACAGTATTCCATGCGAAAAGCGTTGCTCACCACGTCATGCACGGATGCACTTGAAATGTCTGCACTTCTTGCCAACATTCAGCCGGGCGATGAGGTGATTATTCCGTCGTATACGTTCGTAAGTACAGCGAATGCTTTCGTTCTTCGCGGTGCTCATATTGTGTTTGCCGATAGTCGTGCCGATCATCCCGGGATTGATGAAGATTCAATCGAATCGCTCATTACACCGAAAACGAAGGCAATCGTAGTTGTGCACTACGCTGGAGTTGCATGCGATATGGACAAGGTGAATGAGGTTGCTGCGCGTCATAATGTGCTTGTTATTGAAGATGCCGCCCAGGCCATCGATAGTTTCTACAAAGGCCGTCCGCTGGGCACCTTGGGTCACATGTCTGCTTTTTCGTTTCATGAAACGAAGAATATTCAGTGTGGTGAAGGTGGTTTGCTCGCGATTAATGACGAGCAATACGTTCAGCGCGCTGAAGTCATTCGCGAGAAGGGAACGAATCGTTCTGCTTTCTTCCGCGGTGAAGTCGATAAATATGGATGGGTTGATGTGGGCTCCTCTTTCTTGCCTTCCGAAATTGTCGCTGCATTTTTATATGCTCAACTCGAGAATTTAAACGCGATTCAACAGCGCCGAAAGGAAATCTGGAATCGCTATCAGGTCGCATTGAAACCACTCGCAGATCAAGGAAGATTGAAGTTGCCATTCGTTCCTGATTTTGCTACGAACAATGCGCATATGTTTTATGTGCTCACCGAAAACTTGAGTGATCGTTCAGCCCTCATCGAGCACATGAAGTCGGCCGGTTCATTTCCTGTATTTCATTATTTGTCACTGCATAAATCGCCATTTTATGCCGAGAAGCACAAGGGTGCAGAAATGCCTCATTCAGATCGCTACATGGACACCCTTCTTCGTTTGCCTCTTTTTGTGGATATGACAGATGCGGAAGCTGATCGCGTCATTGAATCGATTATCGGTTTTTTTGCTAAGTAATGAAGCCCAATTTGCACGTTATGCTCGATGTGAACCAATCCAATTGGTACATCGAGAAGTGCATCAAATACGCTCCTGAGTCAAGCGACGATTTCATTGCTTTCGGCAACCCGGTTAAGCAAGCATCTCATCCTAGATTCACTCCGGTTCTGGCGAATGAAACCTCATACCGCTTGTGGGCAGAACGAATCAACCGAGGTGAGTATCGGCAAGTCATCATCAATTATTTCGACATGCATGCAGCCGAATTGGTGAATCGAATTGAACGAAAGGATGTGGCGATAGTCTGGGTTATTTGGGGCGCCGATTTGTATACGCTCCCTTTGTTCTGGAATAAACTATATGATGGTTATGCAGCGAAACTCTATAATGTGAGTTGGCTCAATCATGCGAAATCGATGTATCAGCATTGGAAGAACAGAGTGCGACGGGGCACACGAGATCATCGTTTTCTCTACAGCGCCATGCGTAAGGTAACACATGGTGCCACCTTGGTAACACCCGATGTAGACCTTGTGAGGAGTCATTTGAACAAGCGCGTAAAGCAGATACCACTGTCGTTTAGCGGAGTGGAAGATTTTAGCAGTGTTGAATTAGTTCCTAAGAACGATCGCATTCAGATTGGAAATTCGGGCGATCCGGCGAACAATCATATCGAGATGCTTCGCTTACTCAAGTCAATGGATGTGCAAAATGAAATCTTCATGCCCATCGCTTACGGGTCGAGAAAGTATCTCGAAGTGTTGCCGGCGGCGGCTCATGAGATAATTGGTCAAGATCAGTTGAAGCTGCAAACACAGGTCGTAGCCAAGGAAGAATACTTTTCGCAACTCGCATCTACCGGTTTTGCTGTAATGGGCCATTTGCGTCAGCAAGCATTTGCTAATCTTATTGCGTTATTCTATTTCGGAACGAAGGTGTTTATGCGGGAAAAAAATCCGTTGCTGAAAACGTTCCGTGAGTGGGGATTGCATGTGTACTCTGTCGAAGGTGAGTTGAGCCGAACCGCGCTATCAAAACGCTTGACCAATGAAGAACAATTGCACAATCGTGCCATCATAGTAAAACGATTAAACGAAGAAGCCATGAAGGGCTATTATCGTGATTTGATTTTAGGTGAGCGAGACTAAGAGAAATAACGCGCCAAAACAGCTTCTAAATCTTCCGGCGTATCGATAGCGGGCGATTCAATATCGGTAATCGCTACATGGATTGCGTGTCCGTTTTCTATCCAGCGCAACTGCTCGAGTGATTCAGCTTTTTCCAGCGATGATGGTGTGAGCGCACAGATTTCTTTCAGCTTCTCGGGTGTGTAGGCATAAAGTCCCAAGTGCTTGTAATAGGTATGCAGTGTATGCCACGTTGAGTTTTCCGCATTGCGGTAAAATGGAATGGCTTGTCGACTGAAATAAAGAGCTTGCGCATGCGCGTTCAAAACCACTTTTACTTTGGCTGCATCATGAAGCGTTTGTGCATCTGTGATTTTTTTCGCGAGTGTAGCAATCGTGACTTCCGGTTGAGCTATCAAGTCAATTAGCGACTCGAGTTGTTTGGGATCTACAAATGGTTCATCGCCTTGCACGTTGATGATACAATCCGCATCCGAGTTTATGTTGATGAAAGTCTCCAGGCAACGATCCGTTCCACTCGGGTGATCTGAGCTTGTCATTACCGCATGCGCTCCGAAGTCTTGCACGTGATTGAAGATTCGCTCGTCATCGGTGGCTACAATCACATGCGAAATCGAACGACACTGTTGCACTTTTTCCACAACGCGCTGAATCATACTCTTGCCGGCAATGTCGACGAGTGGTTTGCCCGGAAAACGGGTACTTGCATAGCGAGCGGGTATGATAGCGAGAACTTTCATGTCGCAATACTACAACGTTAGCGTGTATTGAAGCATCGTCATCCTTGGTTCTTCAATGGCAAGTGGACGAATAGCGTACTCTCTGTTCAGCACATTGTTGATGATGATAGAAAGGCGATGTCGCCCCAAGATTTCATAGCCAACGCGAAGGTCAAACACGTAATCACCTTTTTTATGTTCTTCGCGCCATGAAATAATGCCCGGATTGAAATTCGTTACAACCTTGTTTTCTTCCAGCGTTAAGAAGGCTTTATCGATGTTCTGCATATGGCTATTGTAACGCGCGCTCACACCGGCGCTCAGCTTTTTATACTTCCAGAAAATGTCGCCTCGCACTAAATGCTGAAGACGGTATTTTAGAATGTTGCCCGTCGTATCACTGCTTGTGTTTGCGTAGGTCGTCTGAGCAGTTAGCTTGCTGTTTTCGTCATAAACCGCATAGTTGTATTGAGGTGTGAGTGTGATTGGGTTGGTAAAGGTGTATCCTGCAAGCAACTGGAATTCATGTTTGCCTATGGTTCCTGCTCCCATAACAGAGAACTCAGCTCCGCGTATGCGAGCTTTTCCTGTGTTCAGGCTTTTAAATCCGATGGTTTTGGCAAATGCATCGGCTAGCTGGTCAAATGGAGTTCCCACAGGAATCCTGCTCCACGTGCTGAATGTAAACTCAATGAAGTTGTCGTAATTCTGTTCGAAGACGGCCACGTCGGCATAGCCCAGGAAATTTCCGATTTTGAATCCTTGTTTAATTCCGAATTCTTTGTTGTCTGATGTCTCGGCAACGAGGGAAGGATTAGCGAATATGTTGATGGTGCCTACACCGGTGACAATGAATTTTTCTGCTATGCTGGGGAAGCGAAACCCTTGACCGTACGACGCTCTTACATAAGTTGCCGTTGCGAGTTGATAGTTGGCACCTGCCCGAAAGACAGGCTTCTTATCGCTGGTTGTATTTATTTTGAAATACTCATAGCGCACGCCGGCAGAGAAGTTGAGGCGATTGAAAAACTTCTTATCAAGTTGCAGGTAGGCGGCGTAGTTCTCGGCTGTATTTCGGCCGTCTTCATTCCCGCCTGTGAAAAGCTGACCTAGCGCTTGTGTATACATACCGACCACACCTACTGTCGTATTAAACGATTCGATACCCACGTTTTTCCAGTCGTGTTGATACTGATACTCGCCATAATACTGATCGCTGAAGTTGCCCTGGTTGTTGTCGTTATTGTTGTCGAGCGATTGCCAGCGACTGCGCAAGCTGTGCTTTTGTCCCGATGGTGTGAAGTAGGTAATATACGGATCGACTGTGCCTAGTAATTGCTTCGTGCGTGTTGCGCTGCCCTCATAGGCACTGTAGAGCGCGCTGTCTGCATTTTCCCAAACGAGCGTTGAAAGTGAGTTGCTGATGTTCCAATTGGCATTTAACCCAAAGCTCAATCCGATTACTTTTCGCGAGCGGTATCGCAGATTGGTATTCAAACGGGCTCTGGAATTGGCATTGTAACGATCGGCAGTGAAAGGATTGTAGTCGTTTTCGAATGCGCCCAGACTGTCGCGTTGTGGCCCAAGGTGGCCGTCGTCGCCAACCAAATTTGCCGCAAGTGTCACATCGAGTTGCCCGAATTTTTGAAGGTGCAAAAAACTCAACCCGCTTCGTTGCAGATTTCCTGCCCAATAAACGGAACGTTTATTTTGTGGGGTGCTGTAAAATCCGTGATAGGCTGCAACGACTGTTCTAGCCGTGTCGGCCGGCGAAGCTGTGCGAAGGTTGATTACACCGCTCAATGCAGCGCTTCCGTATAGCACGCTGCTGGCGCCTTTAATCACTTCGACCTGCGAAACGTTTTCAATAGGCAAATAATCCCACGCCGGCCTGCCGGCATCA
Source organism: Flavobacteriales bacterium (assembly GCA_027488435.1). Taxonomy (GTDB): domain Bacteria; phylum Bacteroidota; class Bacteroidia; order Flavobacteriales_D; family Sanyastnellaceae; genus JAIBBG01. The sequence goes on along the minus strand of JAIYBR010000193.1, from coordinate 5,896 downwards.
CCGCTCAGGGTAGGCATGTCGTCGACCAGAATTTGTACCCGACTTCCTGCTCCAAAGGAATAACCGCTTCCGCTTCTGATTTGGGGTTCTTTATCTACAATGCTCACGCCGGGCGTTTGCTGAAGTGCCTCATCGGCCGACACGACATTCTTATCATGCAGTAACTGCGGAGTCAACACTTCCATGCTCATGGTTACTTCACTTAAGTTCTGTTCGAATTTCCCTGCCGAAATGACAACAACGTTGAGTTCATTTGCACCGGATTGCAACAGAAGATTTACCTCTGCACCGACGTCTTTTGATTGAACGCCATACCTCAACGTTTTATATCCGAGATAGGAGCACTCAATGGTATCTCCAACAGATACCGGAAGCTCAAAACGACCATCCATATTGCTTACTGTCCCACTGCCCGTTTCCTCATTTTTGATAATGACACCCACGAGTTTTTCGTCGGTCTTTGCATCTGAAAGGTTGCCTTGTAATGTAAAAACTTGTGCTCCTAATAGATTTGGCGCAAAGAAAAGAATAGCTATAATTAAGCGCATAGATATTGGCTGTGTGTTCTTTGCAAGGATAAGCGAATGAAAGTTATTCGGCAAGAGTGTATGGTCTAAATTCGCACAGTGCAGAACCCTCCAATCCGACATACCTTTTCCAAAGATGAGCGACTGTCGCGCAGGAAGATTATTGAATCACTTCATGAAAAGGGTTTCAGTGTAAAGTCGCCTGCAATCATTCTGGTTTATCTGCCCTGCGAACTGCCCGTAGAGCACCCTGCTCAGGCTATGTTTAGTGCAAGTAAACGCCTATTCAAGCGAGCACACGACCGAAATCGCGTGAAGCGCCTGCTCCGCGAAGCCTATCGAAAGCAAAAACACATTGTTTATACTTCACTGAAGCCCCGAGGTCAACAATATGCTCTTCATTTTATTTTTACCGGAAAACAACTTCCCAATTACCCATACGTTTTCGGGAAGATGAACGATCTGATTCTCCGTTTTTGCCATGAAACGTCTCATGCAGCCAAAAAAGGGAATCCAACTGAAACCAAATGATTAAACGATTTTTTCAATCACGCATACGCAAGGCAATCGCCATAGTCGCAATTGGTGTCGTTTTGCTCTCAGCTACTTTTTCGGATGAGTTTTTTGAGATTTCCAAAAACATGGAAATTTTCACTTCCGTCTACAAAGAACTCAACATTTACTATGTCGATGGAACGAAACCCGGTGCCTTAATGAAAACGGGTATCGATGCCATGCTCAAGTCCCTTGACCCGTACACCGTTTATTATCCGGAATCGAGAATCGAAGAGGCGATGTTCATGCAAACCGGCCAATACGGGGGTATCGGAACACTGGTGAACACAATCGAAGGAAAAATCACAATCACAGAACCCTACGAAGGCTATGCGGCCGTGAAGTCAGGATTACTCGCCGGCGATGTGGTGCTAAAAACCAATGGAAAATCGGTAGAAGGAAAACGACACGATGAAGTGACCGACCAACTCACCGGTCAACCCGGCAGCGAAGTGGAACTCACTATTCAAAGACCCGGTGAACCGCAGCCAAGAACGATTAAGGTTACCCGCGAAGAAATTAAAATTAAGGATGTTCCTTACTTTGATATGCTTGCTGACTCCGCAACCGGATACATTCAGCTCACGGGCTTCACACAGTCGGCGGCCAGCGAAGTGAAGTCTGCATTCCTTGCGTTGAAGAAACGTAAGATGAATCGCCTCATTCTTGATTTGCGAGGCAATGGCGGAGGCCTGTTGCGCGAAGCCATTACAATAGTAAACTTCTTTGTGCCCAAGGGAACAGAGATTGTGAAAACCAAAGGGAAAATTGAGGAATGGAATAAGACCTACACGGCAACCATGGAGCCGATGGATACACAAATTCCGATTACGGTTTTGGTAGATGGTGGCTCCGCTTCTGCTTCTGAAATCGTGAGCGGAAGTTTACAGGATTTGGACAGAGCAGTGGTGATAGGCACCGAATCATACGGCAAAGGGCTTGTGCAACAAACAAAAGATCTGGCCTACAACACCAAAATAAAACTCACAGTCGCTAAATACTACACACCAAGTGGCCGTTGCATTCAACGACTGGACTACGCACATCGCGATGAGAGCACAGGAGAAGTAGCAGCCAAGGCCGACTCCCTGATAAAGAGTTTCAAAACAAAGAATGGCCGACCCGTAAAAGACGGTCGCGGAATAAGCCCGGATGTCGAAGTGAAGGAAGAGGATGCCGCTCACATTCTCCTTTCGCTTATGGAGAACTGGGTTGTTTTCCATTGGGCTACAGAATATCATCGAAGCCATCCAACTATCGATTCTGCGAATGTGTTTCAGTTGAACGACGAGGAGTATAATCAGTTTGTAGCCTTTGCAAAAGGAAAGGATTTTCATTACGATACGCACACCGAGAAACTATTTGAGCAGTTGAAGAAAACCGCAAAGGAGGAAAAGTATTTCGAGGGTTCGGAGAAGCAATTTGAAGACTTGTTCATGAAAATTGAACCGAAAAGAGAGAATGATTTAATCAAGTTCAAGCAACAGATTAAAGGGTTTTTGGAAGATGAAATTGTAAGTCGATACTACTATCAAACGGGACGTACGAAAAACTTCATACACGACGATCTATGTGTGTTAAAGTCCATGGAGGTCCTCAACTCCAATTACAACCAACTGCTCGCACCGGTAGTAATAAAGAAATAGAACTTTTTCTGCCGTGCCGCTCAATTATAGTGGCGGCGGTCAGTTGATATGAAAGGGAATACTTGGAATAACGTAGTTGGCTACTTGCAATTCACCGGGTATGCAATCGTTGCGGTTGCGCTCTCATTCAGTAATTTTTTTATGTCCTTCGGCATGTTTTGGCTGGCCGGCGTGCTGGTTCTTCAAATTGCTGCCGACGCGTATCATAAGAAACCTTTAGTGCAGCGATGGAAACAACTAACATCTAACACATCAGCTGTTGCTTTGTCGGCACTAATCCTGCTGCCGCTTGTCGGGTTGCTTTGGACGACCAACTACAATCATGCGCTCTGGGATATTCGCATGAAGCTGCCCTTATTCGTTTTGCCTGTATTGATTTCTGTTTTGAACCCACTGAGTCAAGGACAATTTCGGGCGATAATCGGACTGTTCATCACAGGCGTTTCTGTTGCTGTCCTTTTTTGTTTGCTTACCTATTGGATAGGCTCGCCGGATATTGATAGGGAAATGCGAAACATTTCCATATTCATTTCGCACGTTCGCTTCTCACTATTAATTGTGCTTGCATTCGGGCTGCTCGTTCGCTATGCTTATTCATCGGCAATCGGCATCATGTTGATAGTGCTCTTTTCTATTCCATCCTTTTATTTTTTGTACTTAATTGGAAGCGTTACGGGCGTTTCAGCCCTTGCTGTGCTCATGCTTTGGTTTGCTTTCCGCACAGCTTCCGGCCAATCATCACTGTTGCGCAAGGCGCTCGTTGCGTGTTTCCCATTAGCACTATTTGCTCTTTTGTTCCTTTACCTGACAAATGCCTACCGTGAATATTTCACACTAAAAGTGCCTATGCATGCACAGATGGAGTCGAGTACTGCGCTCGGTTCTGCCTATGATCACCACCTTGGTTATCCATTAATCGAGAATGGTAAGCTTGTATACGCATACGTTGCAGAGAAGGAGTTGTATGAGGCCTGGTATGGACGAAGTACGATGCATCCCGATAGTCTCGACGGAAGAGGACATGTGCTGAAGGGGACTCTCATTCGCTATTTGACATCGAAGGATTTGCGCAAGGATGCTGATGGCGTTGCCGCCTTAACACAATCGGATATCGCTGCTATTGAAAGAGGCATACCCACATGCACGGAGCTTTCGCAGCAAGGCTTGTCGCGTCGATTGAGTCGAATTTTTTTCGAATGGTCGAATTACAAGGCTGGCGGAACACCCGATGGCCACAGCGTTATTCAACGCTTCGAGTTTTGGAAAACTGCGTGGTTGATTATTCAAAGAAATTATTGGATGGGAGTAGGAACCGGCGACATCAAGTCGGCTTTTAAGGAAGGCTACATTGAAAGGAATTCAACACTCTCTGACCGATATCGATTGAGAGCCCACAATCAGTATTTAACCATGTGGGCAACCTATGGCTTGTTTGGATTGATTGTCTTTCTGTGTATTACGTTTTGGCCATTGCTGACCCCTTTGAGAGGCGATGTAAATGTGCAGATGATAGTACTCTTGGTGGTTCTCTCGTTTTTTACTGAAGACACGCTGGAGTCGCAGGCTGGTGTCATGTTCATGGCGTTTTTCTACGCTCTCTTCACTTCAAAAAAGTCGCTATCGCTTTTTGAACTTCGTCGGCCGAAAGGGAAAGATGCTCGCCCTTCTTCGGATGTTCTTTAGCGCAGAGCACGTGGGCATTTACGCCTACGGGACTCCATCTTCCTGGATGTATCGGACGTTTGGGCGAATACAAACCGATGGCATGTTTGCCTAATGCCGCAGCAATGTGCAATGGGCCTGTGCTTGCTGCTACTAATGCGTCGCATGAATCAATAAATGCAATCAGCTCGGCCAGTTGGAATTTTCCGGTCACATCAATCACGTTTTTTCCTTCGATGCCGCCCTGGGCATGAAGCTTGGCGCCTTCTTCGGATGTGCCTGTGATGTAGACGATGTACTCATCGGCGGATAATGCGCCTGCCAGTTCGCGAAACTTTTCTAAGGGCCAGTCCACAGCACTTCCTTTAGAAAGCGGATGGAATACAATACGCTTGCGTGCATCCGACTCTGCAAGTTGTGAAATGGCGATTGAATGGAGCTCAGAATCACTATGAAAGCCATAGTATTTCGGTATGTCCTGTAAGTCAATAGAATCCGGAATACCCAGTGGCCGAAGTAATTTAAAATTCAGTTGTGACTCGTGTAGGTCAGATTTTTTGCGAGAAAAAAACACGAGCTTATTGCACTTGGTAATGGCGTGTAAACGATGAGCCGTGGCGATGCGAGTCCTTATTCCAGCTCGCTTGGCAACCCACATTATTTCCTTGCGAGGAAATACGTGAATGATACAGGTGGCATTCACTGCCGCTAATGCATCAACTTGCTCAGCCGGCGTTGTGTTTTTGATTTCATCCCAATCTAAAAACTGATCAATGTGCGAGCATGCTGCGGCAATGGCTCTTGTATATGCGCGACCTAAAAAAATGATGTGACAACCGGGAAGGTGTTCCTTCAGCCAACCACACATCGGAAGCGTGAGCATTACATCGCCAATACTGTCGGTTCGAGAGATGATGATGCGAGTTGGAGTGTTCATGTATGTTTGTAAAGTGCTTTCAGTTTGCTGTATTTACGCCACGTTGCATAGGCCGACATGCGCGAAATAGTCCAGCCAGTCGCTCCATCGAGAATGCCAAGTTTTAGGAAATAGCTCTTCATAAATTGCACTACGACTTTTAAAAAAATCATGGGCGACCCCACTCTTTTCTGTTGTCGGAAAAGTTCGCGCGCTGCAATATCTCCGAAGTATTCGATCTGCTTGTAATGGTCTTCTGGTTTGTAATAGGAGTAGTGAAGAATGTCGCCTTTCAGATGAACTGCTTTTTGCCGATCGTGCAGATCGAGCCGATCGTGCGGATTGGTGCCGCACCATATTCCTTTGCCCGAACGAATGAGTCGCACTTTGGTGTCTGGATACCAACCACAATATCGCACCCAGTGCCCGCAATAATTGGTGAGCCTGTTCATGGAATAACCAAAAGACGAACCTGATTTTTTTACATCCAGAATAGATGCTCGCAATGTCTCATCCAATGCCTCGTCGGCATCGAGCGAGAGAATCCACTCGTGTTGCGCACACGAAAGCGCGTAATTTTTTTGTTGAAT
>JAIYBR010000065.1 GCA_027488435.1 Flavobacteriales bacterium | reverse complement strand
CCTGCAATTTGTGATGCAGCGACACCTTGCTCTGCCATCAGTTTAGCAGCTGCTGGCGATGGAGTACCCGCTGCATACGATGCTGCAGGGGCTTTCTCTGCGGCCTTCGGAGCGGGTGCCGCCGCCTTGGGTTCTTCTTTTTTCGCAGGTGCTGCTGGCGCTCCCGCAGGTTTTGCGGCCGATGTGTCTATGGTGCAGGCCACTCCACCTACGGCGACAGTTTCGCCTGCTTGTGCCATTATCTTAATTGTTCCGCTAGCCTCGGCTGCCAGCTCGAGTGTTGCTTTGTCGCTATCGATTTCAGCCATCACCTGACCGTTCTCCACGTAATCGCCGTCTTTCACCAACCAATTGGCAATAATTACTTCGCTGATGCTCTCGCCGGGAGAGGGAACTTTCACTTCAATTTTAGACATGTCAAATAGATTTTTGGTCTGCTTACAGGTTATCTGAAAAGACCCCTGCAAATCTGCATTAGAATTCATGAACTATCACCACGAGCGGCTGGTTTTTTCAGCGTGATTTTCACAGGGTTGTCTTCCCGGCAAATGCAGTTATCATCTGCCTTGTTTGTGCTTATTTTCGGCGTGTCGCATGAAGTACCTTGTCGTTCTCACAAAGCAATTTCCCTTTCAATGGCGCGAGCAGTATGTGGCTCACGAGTTGCAATCGTTGACTGCACAATTCGACAAGGTTTTCATTTACCCTCACGACCACTATCGAAAAAATGATACGCTTTCTTTTGATGTTCCGATGGGTGTGGAGGTGATTGATTTGAACCAGCAGTTTGTTCCGGTTTCGCGCCTCAAAGTGATAGTGCCATTTCTCAACGCTTTTGTCGGCGAGCTTTATTGTTCGAAGCGTAAATGGTATCAGATCAAATCATGGCGCAGATTCTATTCGATTTACGCTACGCAATGGGCGCTGGGAGAAATGCTGATGGATTGGCAACGGCGTATGGGATTTGAGCGAAGTGAAGTACTTCATTATTCCTACTGGATGAGCGCATCGGCTCTCTGTTTGTCCATTCTAAAACAGCGCAAGGCCATTCGTGGATTTATTTCTCGCGCACACTCGGTCGATTTGTATCATGAAGATTGGGGCCTACTCCGCGATGAACATTCCGTTCCACCTTTTCGATGTTTTAAGGAGCGCAATACATCCGTGATTTTTCCTATATCAGAGCACGGGCATAGCCATCTTAAGAACCGCGGATTGCATGAACATAAACTGAAGACGGCCTATTTGGGCGTAGAAGATTTTGGTTTGGGTCCCCTGCCTGGCGATGCTGTTTTTACGATTGTAACCTGCTCGGGCATCGACGACAATAAACGCGTTCATTTGCTCGGAGAAGCTCTGTCACGATTGAATAGGCCGGTACGATGGATTCATTTTGGCGACGGACCCTTGCGCGAACAAGCAATGAAATCTGTCACGGCGCCTAATGTCTCATTTGAATGTCGAGGACAAACATCAAATGCCGATATCCGAACGTTTTATACTGAAGTGGGTGTGCACTGTTTTGTCAATCTAAGCATAGTTGAAGGGCTCCCTGTTTCCATCATGGAAGCAATTTCACACGGCATACCGGTCATCGCAACAGCTGTGTATGGAGTGCCGGAAGTTGTCATTGACGGATACAATGGTTTGTTGTTGCCGGCGAAATTTTCCAACGAGCAGTTAGACTCCGCGTTGCTTGGTCTCATGGATTCTCACCAGCCGACGAACGAACTGCGTGACAATGCGCGTGCTCTTTTCCTTCAGCGATTTAATGCTCAGTCAAACTATGAAACATTCGCTGCGGAAATCGCTGCTCTTACGCTTTAACAGCTGAATAGCTGAAGAGGCGATCCATCATGGCTGTCATACGCTTCTCATGCACCTTCGGCGAACCCGCAGCAGGCGAAGCCGATGCCGGTGGAGCAATTACTTCCAGATTCAAATCACGCAGCGCACGCAGCATATAGGTCCATGCTCCCATGTTTTCAGGTTCTTCCTGTGCCCATAAAATTCGCTTGGCTTTGCTGAATTCTGCAATGATTTTACGGAGCTGTTCTTCCGGTAATGGATAGAGTTGTTCCAAACGAACCACCGCCATGTCGTCGCCTGTCTGACGTTTTTCTTTTTGCTGCAGAATATAGTAATACACCTTGCGTGAACACAGCACGATGGTATTCACATCTTTTGTTTTTACCGAAGTGTCGTTGATGATTTCCTGGAACTGACCTTTCGCCATTTCCTGAAGTGTTGAAACTGCTTTCGGATAGCGTAACAATTTCTTCGGAGTCATCACCACGAGCGGCTTGCGATAGGAAGCACGGACTTGCCTGCGAATCAAATGGAAATGATTGGCGGGTGTGGTCGGATTGCAAACCAGCATATTCAGTTCGGCACACAATTGCAAGAAACGCTCAAGACGTGCCGAGCTGTGTTCGCTTCCCTGTCCTTCATAGCCATGCGGCAGGAACAACGTGATACCGTTCATCGTGCGCCACTTGTCTTCGGCTGCAGAGATGAACTGGTCAATCATGATTTGAGCACCGTTGTTGAAGTCACCAAATTGAGCCTCCCAAATAGTGAGACCATGCGGTGTTCCGAAGGCATAACCGTAGTCGAAGCCCAACACGCCATATTCACTCAGCAATGAATTGTATACAGTGAACTTCGCTTGCTTGGGACTGATGCTGTTGAGTGTGATTATTTCTTTTTCCTGGTCTTCATCGGTCTTCACCACGGCATGACGATGCGAGAAGGTACCGCGCTCTACGTCTTGCCCGCTAACTCGCACAGGATGCCCTTCTTCGAGCAGTGTGCCATAAGCCAGTAATTCACCCATCGCCCAGTCGAGTTTATTTTCTTCAATCATCTTCAAGCGATCGGCAAAAACCTTCGCAGTCTTGGCTATGTATTTTTCACCGGAAGGCAATGTGCTGATGGAGGTGGCAATGGACTTCAGTTTCTTCTCGTCGAATTGTGTTTTGACCGGAGTACTGATGTCTTCTGCTGTTGCTTTTGTATAACCCTTCCAGGTTTCTTCCATGAAGTGCTTTACGTGAGCCATCTTCATGCTCTTGGCAATTTCGAGTTTTGTATCGAGCATGGCTTCAAAGCCCGACTTCAAGCTATCTGCATATGCTTGGTCAATCGTTCCCTCAGCAATCAGTTGATTCATGTAAATCTCACGCAACGAAGGATGTGATGCAATGAGTTTATAGAGTGACGGCTGCGTAAACTTCGGCTCATCGCCTTCGTTGTGGCCGTATTTGCGGTATCCCAGCAAGTCGATGAATACGTCCATGTGAAACTTCATGCGATATTCCAGGGCAATCTTCATGGTTTCAATGACAGCTTCTACGTCATCGGCATTGACGTGAAACACCGGACACAAGGTTGTCTTCGCTACGTCGGTGCAATAGGTGGAAGAACGTGCATCGAGGTAGTTGGTGGTAAAGCCAACCTGGTTGTTCGTCACGATGTGCACGGTACCACCTGTGCGGTACCCATCGAGCAGAGCCATTTGAACTACTTCATATACGATGCCCTGGCCGGCTATTGCAGCGTCGCCATGCACGAGCACAGGAACAATCTTGTCTTCACTTTGCAGGTAGTGATCAATCTTAGCGCGAGAAAGTCCTTCTACGACCGGGTTCACGGCTTCGAGGTGAGAAGGGTTGGGGCAGAGCGTCAAATGTACTTGATTGCCCCCGGCTGTTGTAACGTCGTTTGAATAGCCGTAGTGATATTTTACGTCGCCATCGAAGTTGTCGGAGTCTTCAAACTCGAGTCCTTCGAATTCTGAGAATACCTGTTCTTGCGGCTTACCCATGATGTTCGTAAGAACATTGAGTCGGCCGCGGTGTGCCATGCCAATCACGAATTCCTTCACTCCCATGTCACCACCTAAGCGCACCATGTAGTCCATGGCCGGCACCATGGCTTCGCAGCCTTCTACGCTGAAGCGCTTGGCTCCTACGAATTTGCGGTGGATGTATTGTTCAAACAGAGAGGCTTTGCTCGCCATCTCCAAAAATTGCTTTTTCTCTTCAACACTAAAGGATGGCTTTTTAACCGCTTCAATGCGCTCGCGCAGCCACTGCACGCGCTCCGGATTGCGCACATACATGTATTCGATACCGATGTGTTTGCAATAGCTGTTATTCAGATGAGCTAGAATGTCGCGCAGTTTTGCGGGTCCTAATCCCACTTCATTTCCGGCTTGAAAAACAGTGTCTAGGTCTTGATCACTCAAGCCGAAATTTTCAAGGGCCAATGTTGGCTGGTGCTTGCGACGTTCGCGAACCGGATTGGTTTCGGTAAATAAATGTCCGCGCTGGCGGTAGCCATTAATCAGATTGATAACCTTAAACTCCTTGATCACCTCTGAACTTACCGCGCCATTCAGCCTATCACCGCCGGGAAGCGGGGCAAACTCAGCACGCTGAAACTCGAAGCCTTCGAAGAAGCGCTGCCAGGAACTGTCGACCGATTGTGGGTTGCTTTTGTATTGCTGATAAAGCGATTCGATTGCATTGATATCGCTGTTGGCGAGGTATGAATGTAGGTCCATTCTGACTTGTGAATTGAATTGGCTCGCGAAGGTAGCGCTCACCTTTGAATAAACCAGCTTTTTTGCTTTTTGATTCTCGGTTGTTCCAGATCGAAGCCCTAGCTGTAATGCATTCGCAGCCATACTTTCTTGGCCTCGCGTTCAAGAACTTGCGACGCTAGAAGTGCCACTCGTTGGTCGGCGGCTGTGCTGGCTATCTGGCTGCGTATTTTACCTTCCGGCATGTCGATTCGATAAAGCACCTGGCCGAGGCTGCTGCCGTGTTTTTCTATCAGAAGCGATAGTGCTTCGTGCAGACGATTGACGATTTTTTCGGCGGTTGGTATTTCGGCGATTTCACCCCATTCGACCGGATACAGGTCTTTAGCGAGTTGCGCCTCGAGCTTCCGCAGAAATTCGATGTGGCTTAACTCAGGCAATTGGTCGATATAGGGTATGACCTCATTGTTCATTCACGCGAATGTAGCCCCATAAAGGGTTTGCTGGTTTAATTGCACTCTTCCTTACATTCGCGTTCTCATTTTTCCATTATGAAGACTCTGACCCTCGCCCGTGTATGTTGGTTGTTTGCTGCAATGATTGCTTTCATTTCTGCTTCGGCTCAGCAGGGTACTATTCGTGGTTTTGTGAAAGACCAAGAAACAGGTCAGCCCGTTATCTTCATCCTCGTGGGATTGGAAGGCACAGCATTCGGCACTCAGACCGATGAAAACGGATTTTATACACTGACCAAGATTCCTTTTGGCAAATACACGCTAGTCATCAATCAATTTGGCTTCAAAGAAGTTCGTGACGAAATCGATATCAGCGGGGCAAAGGTGTTGGCGCGCAATTATTTCCTGGTGAAAGATGATGTTATGATGCGCGAAGTAGAAATCACCGACAAGGGAAGCGCTCAGAAGAACAATGTAAACATCTCGGTGGAGTCGATGCGTACAAAGGATATTAAGCGTATTCCGAGCGTGGGTGGCGCACCCGATTTGGCGCAAGCGCTAACAACCCTTCCCGGTTTTGTAAGCACAGGCGACCAGGGGGGGCAGATCTACGTGCGCGGTGGTTCCCCTGTACAAAATAAGGTGCTGCTCGATGGTATGATTGTATACAATGCATTTCACTCGATAGGACTTTTCTCGGTATTCGATACCGATATCATTGCAAATGCCGACGTGTATACCGGTGGATTCAGCGCGCAATTCGGAGGCCGAATTTCTTCTATTATGGATATTACAACCCGTGATGGTAACAAGCGAGAAATTGACGGTCACGTAGGATTAAATCCGTTCGGCGCCAAAGTGCAAATTGAAGGACCGTTGCGCAAACTGCGAGAAAACGGAAGTGGAATTTCGTATGTTCTCTCTGCTAAAAATTCATACCTCGATCGTAGCTCGAAGTTATTATACCCGAATGTGAATGACGGTAACGGCTTGCCTTTCAATTACACCGACATCTACGGTAAGCTTGCCTTCAGCGGCGCGAATGGGTCAAAATTCAATGCATTTGGTTTCAGCTTTAACGATGGTGTAACCAGCTACAAGAACCTGGCTTCGTTAAATTGGAAGAACAATGGTGCCGGTGGAAATTTTGTGATCGTTCCTTCTAGTTCAGCTGTGTTAATCAGCGGAAATTTCGCTCGAAGCCAGTATGAAATTGTTATGAGCGAATTGAATAACCCCGATCGCACATCGAAAATCAACAGCTTCAACTTCGGTCTAGATTTCAAATATGGAATTAAGAATGACGTGCTCAAGTACGGTGTAGAGGTCGTTGGATTCTCAACAGACTACACGACGTTTGCTTTGTTGGACAATACGCAGATTGTGCAGGAAACACAGAACACGACTGAGTTAAATACCTTTTTCGATTATAAGTTGAATCGCGGCCGCTGGGTAGTGGAGCCGAGTATTCGCTTCCAATTCTACAGCACACTCAGCGTGTTTTCGCCTGAGCCTCGCCTGGGTATCAAGTATAAGGTGAGTGAGCGCTTACGCTTAAAGGCCGCTACAGGAAGGTATACACAAAACCTCATGGCTACCAACAGCGATCGCGATGTAGTCAATCTCTTCTACGGGTTTCTGGCAAGTCCCGATAATGGTTTGCAATCTGAATATACCGGCGACCCGCTCTTTCAATCCAATGGCGAAGCTGTCACTTCACTGGGTCAAATCATTGGAAGCACGTTGAACGGTAGCATCGAAACTGGCCGCAAGCCTGTGAGACAGGAAGTGAGCAATCCGCTTCAAACAGCCAATCACCTTGTTGTCGGTTTTGAGTTTGATATCTCGGAGCGTTGGAACCTCAATGTGGAAAGCTACTACAAGAGATTTGGTCAGCAAACCAATATTAACCGCAATAAGATCTTTGAAAACCCGAATGGCGAGAACAACGACAAACCGGAAGAAATTACGCGCGATTATGTAATCGAAACCGGAAACGCATTCGGTACGGATGTCGTGCTGAAGTACGAGGACAAGTCTTACTATTTGAACATGGTATACTCCATTGCGAAGGTGGAGCGCTGGGATGGGGTTCGCTATTATGCGCCCGTTTTCGACCGCCGACACAATTTGAATTTGATAGGCACCTATCTCTTCGGCAAAGATAAATCCTATGAGCTTTCGATGCGCTGGAACCTGGGAAGCGGTTTGCCGTTCACTCAAACACAAGGCTTCTACAATGGCCAAGATGCATCGCAGGGCATTAGTCTCGATTATCTTTCCAATAATAGCCAATACCTAAGTGTTCAATATGCTGATTTGAATGGTGGCCGACTTCCATTCTATCACCGTCTTGACGTGAATATTAAGCGCACATTCAAGCTCAGTAAAAAGACATCGCTCGAACTCAATGCTGGTGTTACCAATGCATACAACCGAGCCAATGTGTTTTACATCGATCGTGTAACCGGAGAGCGCATCGACCAATTGCCGCTGCTTCCCACTATTGGATTGGACTTCGCATTCTAATCAGGGATAGTTCGCGTTTGGCTTCAGCTCTTTTTCGGTCGGTTCGTTCGGCATAGGGAGTTCTATCTTAATTTCGACCCGATTTTTTCAACACAAAACAAATCATATTGCATAATGGCAAACAAGTATCAAGCTCAAATCGACGCCTTCATGGCCGAGGTTAAAGGCAAAAACCCTAATGAACCTGAGTTTTTGCAAGCGGTGCATGAAGTGGCCGAAACGGTCATTCCTTACATCGAAGAAAACCCGAAATACAAAACAGCAAAAGTTCTTCAGCGTATTGCTGAGCCCGAGCGCACCATCATGTTTCGCGTGCCATGGGTAGATGATAAAGGTGAGGTGCAGGTAAATCGCGGATACCGTGTAGAGTTCAACTCTGCTATCGGTCCTTACAAAGGTGGTTTGCGTTTTCACCCAACTGTCAATCTATCTGTATTGAAGTTCTTGGGCTTCGAACAAATATTCAAGAACTCACTTACCACGTTGCCGATGGGTGGTGGTAAGGGTGGTTCTGATTTCGATCCGAAGGGAAAAAGCGATCGTGAAGTAATGGCGTTTTGCCAGAGCTTCATGAACGAACTTTCTCGTCACATCGGTGCTGACACCGACGTGCCTGCCGGCGATATCGGCGTGGGTGGCCGTGAAATCGGCTTCATGTTCGGTCAGTACAAGCGTCTTCGCAATGAGTTTACCGGTGTGTTTACTGGAAAGGGCCGCACTTGGGGAGGTTCGCTCATTCGTCCGGAAGCTACGGGATATGGCTGCGTTTATTTTGCAGCCGAAATGCTCGGAACCAAGGGCATGGATTTCAAAGGAAAAACAGTAGTCGTTTCGGGTTCAGGTAACGTGGCACAATACGCTATCGAAAAGGCAACTCAACTGGGCGCTGTTGTAGTGACGGCATCTGATAGCGATGGATACGTTTACGATAAAGATGGTATCAACGCTGAGAAGCTTGCGTTCATCATGGAATTGAAAAACGTGAAGCGTGGCCGCATCAAAGAATACGCAGACAAATACAAGTGTGAGTATGTGGCAGGCAAGACCCCATGGGGTGTGAAGTGCGATATCGCTCTTCCGTGTGCTACTCAAAATGAATTGAACGGTGATGATGCAAAGGCCTTGATTGCGAACGGCGTTACTGCTGTAGCGGAAGGTGCCAACATGCCATCAACACCGGAAGCGGTAGAAGCTTTCTTGCACGGTAAAGTACTTTTTGCTCCCGGCAAGGCATCTAATGCCGGTGGTGTTGCCACTTCAGGTTTGGAAATGTCGCAAAACTCACTTCGTTTGTCATGGACACGCGAAGAGGTTGACCAGCGCTTGCACAACATCATGAAGAGCATACACGAGGCTTGTGTGAAATTTGGTACAGATGGTGACCATATCAATTACGTGAAGGGCGCCAATATTGCCGGTTTCGTAAAGGTTGCCGATGCAATGCTCGATCAAGGGGTTGTTTAAAATACTCCTCTAATGAAATCAAAAGGGCTGCTCATGGCGGCCCTTTTTTGTATACCACAAATGCGGTATTTGCTGCCAAGATGCGAGCTATACCCTTCTTAGGGTATGGTGAGCGAAACCCTGCTTCATTCTATTTGCAACATGATGATGGAGTCTTGGAAGTCGCTGTTGGTTGCTGCCGTTCTTGCCTGTTGTGGCCATAGTCTTCACGCGCTGAATATAGAGTCAGATACCATTCCGCCAATCGAGTTGTCGGGTGTTGAAATTGCTACGCAGCGAACTGTTTTGCCTGTGCACCGCCTGCCCAATGTGCACGGAAATATTCTCATCGCAGGAAAGAAGAATGAGGTAATCGAACTGTCGAAGTCAACCGCCGATTTAGCGTCGGTCAATCAACGTCAGATATTCGCGCGGGTGCCTGGTTTGATGATCTGGGAAAACGACGGAAGCGGAATTCAAATAGGCATTGCCGCTCGCGGCCTTAGCCCCAATCGTTCCTGGGAATTCAACACACGCCAAAATGGATATGATATTTCACCCGATGTATTCGGTTATCCGGAGGCGTATTACACGCCGCCCATGGAGGCGTTAGAGCGAATTGAGTTTTTGCGTGGTTCGGCTTCTCTTCAATTCGGTCCTCAGTTTGGCGGCATGGTCAATTACGTGGTGAAGTCGGGCCATGGCGAAAAGCCTTTCTTTTATGAGTCGCGACAATCGATTGGTAGTTATGGGTTGTTTTCAACCTATAACGCTGTTGGTGGCACCAAAAACAAGTGGAGTTATTATGCATTTGCCCAGCAGCGACGCGGTGATGGCTGGCGCAGGAATAACAGGTTTGATACAAAATCAATCTATGGAAGCGTTGAGTATCGTCATAGCTCGAACCTACTCATTGGACTGAACATTACCCACTCTCAATTTCTAAGTCAACAGCCGGGCGGATTAACCGACGAGCAATACGAACAAGATTGGCGCAGCAGCTCGCGATCGCGCAATTGGTTGCAAGTTCCATGGAATGTGGCATCGCTCTATGCCAAGGTGCGAACCTCCAAGCATTCGCTGCTCGACATCAAGTTGTTCGGTCTATTGGCCGATCGTTCGAGTGTTGGATTCATGAAGGCAATTACCATTGGTGATACCATCAATGAATCAACAGACACATACAACAATCGAAAATTGGATGTTGACCACTATCAAACGTGGGGAACCGAGTTGCGATGGTTGCTGGAGTACGAGCTGTTTGGGAGGGAACATCAAGTCGCTGCGGGTATGCGCTATTCCGACGCTCATACGCATCGGCGCAACGATGGGGTGGGTTCCACTGAACCGTTGTTTGATGTGGCATTGGTCGAGGGCGAATACGGTAAGAACCTCTTTTTCGACAACGGGAATGCGGCGGCATACATGGAAAACATAGTTCATATTGGCAATCGACTCACCGTATCACCGGCGTTGCGAATGGAAAATCTCACCAGCAATACGCACGGATACATATCACTATCTCAGGGCTATTTTCAGCCGATACAACAAAAGCGCACTTTTCTGCTCGCGGGCTTGGGTCTTCAATATGAGTGGTCGAATGTGAATGTTTATGCCAATGCCAGTCAGGCATACCGCCCGGTTACTTTCGCCGATTTTACACCGGGTTCAACAACCGATGTTATTGATCCGAATTTGAAAGATGCCTCCGGTTATAATGCTGAGTTAGGAATACGAGGCACGCATAAAAGCTGGTTGAATTTTGATGTCGGACTTTTTTATTTATTATACGATAATCGGATTGGTTCCATGCAACGCGATGGGGTAAACTTTAAAACCAATATCGGAAAGAGCATAAGTAAAGGAACAGAGTTATTCGTAGAGGTTGACCCCGTCAAAATGCTTGTCACACAACCTCGATTTGGATCTGTGAGTTTGTATGCTTCGGGAACAATCATGGACGCGCGCTATGTGGGCTGGGACAATCCTGATATTGCCGAAGATCCTTCTAAATCAATCGAAAACAAGAGAATAGAATATGCACCCAATCAAACCTGGCGCGCAGGTGCTATGTATAAAATAGGCGAGTTAATTGTGTCTGCACAGTGGAGTATGGTTGGAGCCGTTTTCACAGATGCTGCTAATACCGAATTGCCGACTGCGAATGCACAAGCCGGCAGAATTGACTCATATGAGTTGTGGGACGCTACCATTAAATACAACTTCACGAAGTTTTTCTTTCTTCAAGCTGCAGTCAATAATGTACTGGATACACGTTATGCCACGCGCCGTGCCGGCGGGTATCCGGGTCCGGGCTTGCTGCCCGGAAATGGCCGCAACGCAACTGTAACACTTGGCCTCAATTTTTAGTGAGGAGATTTTTCCTATGGTGGAATTGGTTTTTTGATATCTTGGTTAAACCAAATTACCTGATCATGAAACTACTATTCTGTTTATTCTGCGTTTTCACGCTGCATGCAAAAGCGCAAGTGGTTGAATTTTGGTCGGAAAACTTCGGTTCAGGGTGCAACACCGGAACGCTCGCTGCAGATTACTTCTCGTTTACCAATGGCCCTTGGACAATAACCGAAACGGGAGTTAATGCTGATGTGGCCAATACCTGGTTTGTTTCGGCTGCTGAAAATGGAAATGCGGCAGGTCAATGTGGCTCCGCTTGCGGCAGTGATCCTTCATTGCACATCGGTGCGTACAACTCTCTTTTAGGCTCCGATTTGGGGGCTTCCTATTACGAGGGTTTAGAAGGATTCTGTGGGTTTTTTGGTTGTGGTGCTACCGACAAACGTGTTGAATCGGGCATAATCGATTGTTCTATTTTCATCAACAACTCTATTTCATTCAACTACATTGAGGGAGGAAATGCGCTTGATAACGCTTCCCTATGGTTTTTCGACGGAGCTAATTGGAGCATTTTACAGGATTTACCCAAAACGGAATTATGTCCAGATGGGCAAGGACAATGGACAAGCATTACGATTGCACTGCCGCAAAGCGCAAACAACAACCCCAATGTTCGTTTTGCTTTTCGCTGGCAAAACAATGATGACGGCGTTGCCACGGATCCGAGTTTTGCCGTCGATGATATCGGTATTTCGGGAGAATATGGCGAAGATGCAATTCCGCCTTCAATCAGCTGTCCCGCTGATACCGTTATATACTCAGAGGATTATTGCTACTTCATGAGCGATTTTGAAAGCCTCACCGTTGTAGACGACAATCTTGATCTCTTCCCTTCTATTGTGCAGTCGCCTGCTGTAGAAACGTTTCTTTATCCGGGATATCATGTGGTTCTGGTTACGGCCACCGATTACTCTGGGAATAGCAACAGCTGTTCTTTTAATCTCACACTTATTGATGACGACGCTCCCATAATTGAGTGCCCGCCTGCGATAGATGTTCAAGCGCCATTTGGATCGACCTCGGCCGATGTGAATATTCCCGATCCGGTCGCAACCGATAATTGTGAAATTCTTGAACTAACCAATAGCTACAACACGACAGGACCCGTCAGCGGTCTTTTTCCAATAGGAACAACCGAGGTTATTTACCTTGTTTCAGATGCGGGAGGAAACTTTGCCGAATGCATGGTAACTGTTACTGTAGAGGTTGCACCTCAAGATTGTTGTCTGGGTGATTTGAATTGCGATGGGGCGGTAAGCGTTGCCGATATGCTGATACTAATTAGCCAGTTTGGATGTGTCGGGCCGCAGTGTTATGCCGATTTGGACGACGATGATGTTGTGGGGGTAACAGACTTGCAACTGTTCAATACCTTGTATGGAACGATTTGTCCGGAGTGATAAGCACGAATTTACTACATTTGCGCGAATTTATTACCGATAAATTCTCTTCGCATGTCCTATTTTGATATCAAATTTGTGGGTGAAGGTCTAACCTACGACGATGTGCTCCTCGTTCCGGCATACTCTGAAGTTCTTCCACGTGAAGTAAATGTGAAATCTCGTTTTTCGCGCAACATCGAGCTCAATGCTCCTGTCGTTTCTGCAGCGATGGACACTGTCACCGAATCAGACATGGCGATTGCCATGGCGCGTGAAGGCGGCATTGGAGTCATTCATAAAAACATGAGCATCGAAGCTCAGGCAGCCCTTGTGCGCAAGGTGAAGCGTTCGGAAAGCGGTATGATACAGGATCCTGTAACACTTGCTGAAAATGCGGTCGTAGCGGATGCACTAAAGCTCATGGCTGAGCATAAAATCGGCGGAATTCCCGTAGTTAATGCCGATGGAAAACTCACCGGTATTGTTACCAATCGCGACTTGCGTTTTGAGAAGGACATGACAAAACCAATTGCCCATGTAATGACCAAACAAGGGCTCATCACGACCGATAAACCCAACGACCTATTATCGGCCGAGGCTATTCTCCAGCAAAGTAAAATTGAAAAGTTGCCCGTGGTTGATGCTCAGGGAAAGCTGATTGGGCTGATTACCTATAAGGACATTCTGAAGTTAAAGAAATATCCCAATTCGTGTAAAGATAAACTTGGCCGACTAAGAGTTGCCGCTGCGGTAGGAGTTACGGCCGATACTGTGCAGCGTGCTGAAGCCCTGGTGAAGGCCGGTGTTGATGCCATCATTATTGATACTGCTCACGGACATTCGAGGGGTGTGATTTCGATGCTAAAAGAAGTAAAGAAATTATTCGGCGATCGTATTGATGTGATCGTTGGCAACATTGCCACCGTTCAGGCAGCCAATGATTTGATTGCTGCCGGAGCCGATGCCGTAAAAGTGGGTATTGGTCCCGGATCGATTTGCACTACTCGCGTAATTGCGGGTGTCGGTGTGCCTCAGTTGACCGCGGTTATGGACGTTGCTCACGGTATCTCCGATAAGTCGGTGCCTGTCATTGCCGATGGCGGAATTCGCTTCACCGGTGATATTGTGAAGGCTTTGGCCGGCGGTGCTTCATCGGTTATGGTCGGATCCATGCTGGCAGGAACGGAAGAGAGTCCGGGAGATACTATCATCTATGAAGGCCGCCGATTTAAATCGTACCGAGGCATGGGTTCTGTGGAAGCCATGCAACAGGGCTCGAAGGATCGCTATTTCCAGGATGCAGAAGATGACATCAAAAAGCTGGTGCCCGAGGGCATTTCGGGACGGGTGCCCTACAAAGGAACCGTTCAGGAAATCATGTATCAGATTGTGGGTGGCTTGCGCGCTGGAATGGGCTATTGCGGAGCATCTCAGCTGGAGTCACTTCGAAACGCCAAGTTTATACGCATCACAAGCGCGGGGGTGAAGGAAAGCCATCCGCATGATGTGTTCATCAGTCGCGAAGCCCCCAATTACAGCCTGAAATAGGCTATGGAAAGTCGTTCCAATTAACTCACTTTCACAACCCTTAGACTAGTGGTTTTCTACCCACGGAGTCTTACATTTGCAGCCGTTCCAAATTAGGAACCCTATTTCCATTTATTCAATTAACCCGATTATGAAAGTGAAATCAATTGCTATTCTTATCGCATTTTTTTCATGTGCCGTTGTTTTTGCGCAAGACAAAAACGCTGCTGTCTTGACTGTAGATGGTGAGCCAACGAGCTTAGAAGAGTTCGAAAACATCTTTCGAAAAAATAATCGTGATTCTGTCATCACGGCACAGTCACTCGACGAATACATGGAGCTGTTCATCAACTTCAAGTTGAAGGTCAAAGAAGCTCGAGAGGCGGGTCTCGACACCGTGAAGAAGTTTAAGACAGAACTCGACGGATACCGCGCTCAGCTGGCCCGTCCGTATCTCACCGATTCTGATAAGTTGAATGACTTAGTGAAGGAAGCCTATGAGAACTATAAGCAAGAAGTACATGCTGCGCATATTCTGATTAAGGTCGATGCCAATGCTTCACCAGCTGACACTGCCCGCGCTTACTCCAAAATCCTGGCAATACGCGAGCGCATCATGAAAGGAGAAGAGTTCAAAGCGCTCGCAAAAGCCACCAGCGAAGATCCAAGCGCAAAGGAGAATGCGGGTGACCTTGGCTATTTCACAGCATTTCAAATGGTTTATCCCTTCGAGAAGGCCGCCTATGAAACCCCTGTTGGGCAGGTTTCTAATCCGATACGCACCCGCTATGGTTATCACCTCATCTACGTATACGATAAACGCCAAGCACGTGGTGAAATGCATGTTGCTCACATAGTTGTTAAACCAAAGTCGGAGCAGAATAGTGAGACCAATGCTGAGACCAAAATTCAAGAAATTTACCAGAAGCTAGTTTCAGGTGAATCGACCTTCGAAGAACTCGCCAGCAAGTTCAGCGATGATCCAACATCTGCAAAAAAGAGTGGAGAGCTTCCTTGGTTTGGTACCGGTAAAATGGTCCTCGAATTTGAAGATGCGGCTTTCGCTCTTAAAAACAATGGAGATTGCTCCGCACCATTCAAAACGGCATTCGGATGGCACATTGTAAAACGTCTGGACTATCGACCTCTCGCTTCGTTTGAGTCAATGGAAAAGGAAATCAAAAGCAAGGTTTCGAAAGACAGCAGAGCAGAGCAAACCAAGAAGTCATTCATCGAGAAATTGAAGGTGGAATATGCCTACACGATTGAAGAAGCGATGTTGGCTAAGCTTGCACAGAAGGCAGATTCCAACGCGTTTGAAGGCAAGATTTACGCTCGTAAAAGAGCAATGAAGAAACCGCTTATTCGAATGAATGGTCACACGATTACAGTAGGCGATTTCAATGAATATATGAGAACGAAGGGTCGCTCCAAGGCCACCATGAGCCCTGGCGATTATGTGCGCGCATCAGCGGCCAAAATGGGCGAAGACAAATTGCTTCAACTCGAAGATGCCAAGCTCGAAGAGAAATACACTCCTTTCAGACTGCTTATGAAGGAATACAGAGAAGGCATCCTGTTGTTTGAAATGACTGATCAGATGGTTTGGTCGAAGGCTGTGAAGGATACCGCAGGTCTTGCTTCTTTTTATGAATTGAATAAACAGAAGTTCATGTGGCCTGAAAGAGCTTCTGTGGTGATTTATACTTGCTCCAATGGTGACATCGCTAAAAAAGTACGCAACCTGGTCAAGGATGGAAAGGACAAATCAGAGATCGCCGGCGAACTCAACAAGGAGTCGCAATTGAACCTTCAACTGCAAGAAGGAACCTACGCGGCGGAAGACAATGCGTTGCTTTCAAAGGCGCCTTGGAAAGTGGGACTCAGCCAGGATATAGCAGACAATGACCAGGTTGTGATTCTTCAGTTCAAGGAAATCCTGCCCCCGGCCACTAAGAAATTAGACGAGGCAAGAGGCATGATTACATCGGAGTATCAAACGTATCTTGAACAGGAGTGGATTAAAAGTATGCGCAAGGAGCACGCATTCAAAGTGAACAAGGAAGTGCTCCACAGCATTAAATGAAATGAGATTCTTTTGCCTTTTGTGTTTGTTGTCTTTCGCTTTCGCATCGTGTAACATCGGTGACGACAGGGCGCAGCTCGTTGCAGAAATTGCGGGTAAACAACTCACATGGAAGGAAATCTCGGATGTCATTCCCGACAATTCCTCTCCGGAAGACAGCGCTGCATTGGCCGATCATTACATCAATGATTGGGTTACCAAACAGCTTATTATTTCGAAAGCAGAATCAAGCTTACCCGATGAACTCAAATCGTTTGAGGAAATGATTGAGAACTATCGCAGCTCTCTGCTCATTTACGCCTTCGAGCAAGAGTGGGTTCGTCAAAAACTCGATACGGTTGTTTCCGATCAGGAAATTGAGCAGTACTACAACGATAATGAAAAGAACTTTCAGCTCAAGGACTATATCCTGAAGGTGAAGTTTTCCGCTACTGCCGCCGACAGTAAACAGATAGGTGCATTGAAGAAGCTGTTCAACTCAACCAAACCGGAAGATTTGGTGAAGTGGCAACAGATGTGCGTTTCCATTGGTGCAAGCTACTATTTCAACGAAGAGGAGTGGATGAAGTGGGATGAATTCATTCAGCAAATTCCTTTGGAGGTATATGATGTGGAAGGTTTTCTGAGAAAGAAAAACACCATCGAATTCGAAAAGGACAATAATCTTTACTTGATATCTATCACCGACTATCAGCTCGCAGGAAGCAAGTCGCCACTTAGCTTCGAGCGCGATAAAATAAAAGCGATGATAATTAACAGGCGAAAATTGAATTTATTGGAAACAATGCGACTCGATATTTACACCAAGGCGCAGCAAAACGGCGACATCAAACTATATAACAAAAAACAATGAGAATCTTAAGTATAGTTTGCCTGCTTGTTTTTTTTCAGGTCGCTTTGGCTCAGCCGGGGCAGGTAGTAGATCGCATTATTGCCGTCGTGGGCAATGAAGTCATTCTTCAGAGCGACCTCGAATCAGCTGTTCTGGAAATGACAGAGGGGAAGGGTAGCGCGGATGCCACGATGCGATGCTCGGTTTACGAGAATTTACTCTACCAAAAACTGTTGCTGAATCAGTCGAAGCTCGATAGCCTAGAGGTGAGCGACGGAGAGGTGCAATCGCAGGTTCAACGACGAATAGATTACTTCATCAAGATGTTTGGCAGTGTAGAAGAGTTCGAGAAGTACTATGGTAAGTCTCAGGCGCAATTGAAGGAGGAATATTTCGACCTCATCAAAGATCAATTGCTCGTTCAGAAAATGCAGGAAAGCATCACCAGTAAAGTGAAAGTAACTCCGGCCGATGTCTTGCGCTATTATCAATCGGTACCCAAAGATTCTATACCACTCATCGGTGAGCAATTGGAATATTCGAAAATTGTTATTGCGCCTAAGGTGAGAGATACCGAAGTACAGAGAGTAATCCATTTCTTGGACTCTATTCGAATGAATCTGGTCAATGGCAAATCGTCTATGACTCTCGAGGCTGCCAAATGGAGTGAAGATCCAGGTTCGAAATACAAGGGCGGCTGCTATCCGCTCCAACGAAAAGGTTCTTTTGTTCCTGAGTATGAAGCGGCTGTATACAATACGCCTGAAGGCGCCTATTCGACGGTTTTTTCTTCCACCTATGGCTATCACTTTGTGAAGGTTACCGAGAAAAGAGGAGAGTTTTACGAGTCGTGTCACATCCTCATGTCAGCGAAGGTTAAGACCGAAGATCTCGATCTTGCGCGCATCCGCCTCGAGGGTATAACAAAAATGATTGGCGATACTCTTACTTTCAGTCAGGCGGCCTATCGATACAGCACCGATGAGGATTCGAAAAATCAAGGTGGTAAGGTAATCAACCAGTCCTCAGGTGGCACACGCCATGATGTAGCTGCTCTGTCGTCTGAGTTGAATCTGGTGTTTATGTCTATGAAGCCGGGCGATAAGAGTGATCCAATAATGATTACGGCGGATGATGGCAAACAGTCATATGTAATCTACCGTCTCGATAATCGCTTGCCTGCGCATCGTGCTAACATGAAAGATGACTATGAGATTTTCAAGCAGGTGGCTGAAGCGCGCGCCAAGCAAGAGGAAACAGATAAGTGGGTCAAAAAGCGAATAGCTTCCACGTATATTCAGACGGACGTTGACTACGTGGCTTGCTCATCACAATTCAATTGGCCTAAAAACAATCCTTAACAACTATCCGCCGTGTGCGGTGAATACTCGTTATACCTTTCACCTCATCTCCATCAACACTCTTTCGAATGTCAGATATTAAATTCAATTCCGATGCAGAAGCCATCGACTCACTGAAGGGCAGATACCATGATTTGCAACAGGAAATTCGCAAGGCCATTGTTGGTCAGGACGAGGTTGTGCGCGATGTTCTCATTTCCATTTTTGGTAATGGTCACTGTTTACTTGTTGGCGTGCCTGGCTTGGCGAAAACATTACTTGTAAGTACTATCGGAAAATCTCTAGGACTTTCGTTCAATCGAATTCAGTTTACTCCCGATTTAATGCCTGGAGACATTGTAGGTTCTGAGATCCTGGATGAGTCGCGCAATTTTAAGTTTGTTAAAGGGCCTATTTTCTCCAACATTATTCTGGCTGATGAAATAAACCGAACACCTCCGAAAACACAGTCGGCTTTGCTCGAGGCCATGCAAGAAAGAAAAGTTACTTCTGGCGGTAAGACCTACGAATTGCCTGCTCCCTTCTTTGTACTTGCGACGCAAAACCCCATTGAACAGGAAGGGACGTATCCTTTGCCGGAAGCTCAACTCGACCGTTTCATGATGAATATCTGGGTTGATTATCCTACCCTTGCCGACGAAATTCAGATCGTCAAATCGACTACCACCAATACGACCCCTCAAATTAATAGCGTGGTTTCAGGTCAAGAAATAGCCTTCTATCAGCAGTTGATACGGAAAATGCCAGTTGCCGACAACGTCATTGAATATGCCGTAAAGCTTGTGGCCAAAACTCGTCCTGAGAATGAACTGGCTCCAACGATGGTCAATAATTTCCTTAGT
>JAIYBR010000079.1 GCA_027488435.1 Flavobacteriales bacterium | reverse complement strand
TTTGTTTGAATGAAGAGGGAAAGTTATTGGATGAAGATGTCATCTATCCGCATGAACCGCAATTGGAAGTGCAAAAGGCGGCAAGCAAAATGCAATCGTTTATGCGAAAGCACCGCATCGAAGCTATCGCAATTGGAAACGGCACAGCGGGTCGCGAGACCGAGCAGTTTGTTCGTAGTCTTGAATTCGAACATGCGGTGGCAGTTCACATGGTGAATGAGAATGGCGCATCCGTTTATTCAGCGTCGGAAGTGGCGCGCGAAGAATTTCCGGATAAGGACATCACCTTGCGAGGCGCCGTTTCTATTGGCAGAAGGCTCGCCGATCCACTGGCCGAGTTGGTGAAAATCGATCCCAAGGCCATTGGCGTCGGACAATACCAGCACGACGTGGATCAGAACAAGCTCAAGCAAAGTTTGGATGTTGTGGTAGAAAGTTGTGTGAATCAGGTGGGTGTCAATCTCAATACGGCCAGCAAAAGTTTACTGACCTATGTTTCCGGGTTGAGCGAGCAAACGGCGCAAAACATTGTGGAGTATCGCAATGAGCACGGCGCATTCACATCGCGACAGGAACTGAAGAAAGTTCCGAGGTTGGGTCCAAAGGCGTTCGAGCAATGCGCGGCCTTCACACGCATACCGAATGCAAAGAACATTCTCGACAACAGCGCGGTGCATCCGGAGAGTTATGAGATTGTAGAGAAAATGGCGAAGCATTATGCATGCACGATTGCCGATCTCATTCACAATGAACAACTGCGCAAGAGCATCAAACCCGAATGGTTCGTAACCGAAAAGGCAGGCTTGCCCACCATTCAAGACATACTGAATGAACTGGCGAAACCGGGTCGCGATCCACGTCAGTCGCTGAAAGCGTTTGCCTTTGCCGATGTGAAAAAGCCGGAAGATTTGTATGTGAATATGATTTTACCCGGCATTGTCACCAACATCACACGCTTCGGCTGCTTTGTCGATATCGGCGTAAAACAAGATGGCATGGTGCATATCAGCCAGATGGCCGATCGTTTCATTTCAGACCCTTCAACGGTTGTAAAGCTTCAGCAACACGTCAACGTGAAAGTGCTGGAAGTAGATATCGATCGCAAGAGAATTAGTCTTTCGATGAAAGGTCTGGAATAGCTGTTGTTCTGATTTGTTGTGGCCGGTAAAAAGCCCGTGGCAGATACCAACACGAGTTTGGGCACTGGTTACGCTTCGCTAAACCAGTGCCATTCGGCAATATCAAACACTAAGCTCGGCCAACAGCACTGAGGCTAATCACGATAATGAAACCACAACACGCTCGTTGATGGTCATGGCTAGTTGATCTTGCAGATTTACATCCTTGAGGTTCCCTTTGAGATACTCACGCTTCTGAAGTGATAATCTGCGAATGGCTTTGCCTTCGCAGAAGCGACGCAATTGTAGTTCATTTTGGAGAATAAGTTCAGGCACCTCCTGTAGGTTTCCTTGGTCGTCTTTCGCTGCCATTGTGAAGTAACATGAATTGGTATGCTTCACCACTCCCGACTGCGGGAGCAAAGCTTCAACCCGAATACCAACAATCATGGTCGTTCTTCCCACATAGTTCACAGACGCCTTCAAGGAAACCAACTCACCTACCTCGACCGGTGTCAGAAACTCAACACCCTCCACAGCAACCGTCACGCAGTAGGCCTGCGAGAATTTCGAAGCACAGACGAATGCGACTTTATCCATGAGCGACAACAATATGCCTCCATGCACTTTACCACCAAAATTAGCATACGATGGAATCATCAATTCTGTAATCGTAACTTCTGAATCTCGTACTGTTTTTTTCATGCACTAAAAGTAAAACCAACCGAATAGTAATTAGGTTTTTTATGTTCATGAACCCTGACAGTGCTTGGTTGCAGCGTATTTACAAAGCCAGTTTTCCATCGATACTGAAATTGGAAACAGATTATATTGGAACATTCAAACCATTACGGATTTCTTATTTCAAATAGAAGTTGCTCTAGAGGTTAAATGTTATCACAAATGGCAACAGGGTGGAATTACACTTCGCACAAAGGAAGTGAGCCTATGAGCATTGCCTGGCGATTATCTACAAAACAACCACTTCGTTCGGAACTTCAATCGTGGAGATAATCGCTCCACAAAACTCGAATCTCATTGATTATCAATGGATTTACTATTTCATTCATTTAACTGATTATCAATTACTTAGGCCATTTTGATATCCCAAAGTAGTCCATTTAAGTACTATGAAATACAACTAGATATCGAAAATGTGGGCTTATAGTGGGCTTAATTTGGGACTTTGTGGCTAGCTTTGAGATATGAAAATTTTCAAGTTCGTTATTCAGTCAAAAACAGCCAGCGATTTAGCTACGATAAACGTCCGCATGAGATTAGGACGAACAGTCGATTTCAAGATGAGTACATACCTGAATGTTCCGGTCTCAAATTGGGATCGAGCAACAGGTTCTGTTAAGAACGCCAAGACAGCAGAGCTAAAACAGTTGGTTGTAAACTTGAGCGCAATCATGCATCGTCTCAATGAGGCCTATCTCATTCAATCAAAAATCGGAGGCGAATACACCAGGGAGTGGTTGGAAGGTATAGTGCATCCAAATTCTGTTATTGAAGATGTGGAAACTAAATTGCCGCTTACCCTTGTCGAATACTTCGACTACTACATTAAAGTAAAGCGCTCCTCAGCCGCAAAGGAGTCGGTCAAGAAATGGTCTTCGGTGCGACAAAAGATCATCGCCTTTCAAAAGTTTCAGAAGAAACCGATTTATCTAAAGGAAGTGAATGAGCAGTTCCGAATCGAGTTCGAAGACTTTTGTAAAACGAAACAAAAGCTCAGCGCCA
Source organism: Flavobacteriales bacterium (assembly GCA_027488435.1). Classification (GTDB taxonomy): domain Bacteria; phylum Bacteroidota; class Bacteroidia; order Flavobacteriales_D; family Sanyastnellaceae; genus JAIBBG01. Next base: position 8,067 of record JAIYBR010000079.1, on the reverse strand, counting down.
ATTACTTCGAGCGCATCCTCACCTTCATCAAAACGATTTGCAAGCACGCCGGACAAAACAACATTGATATCAGTCCGCAGCTACATGGACTAAGAGCCAAGAAAGAGACCGTGCATAAAATTTACCTAACCCGATTAGAAATCGAAAGACTTCACAACACAACTATGCCCAACGACGATCTCGAAAACTCAAAGGACTGGCTCGTCATCTCGTGCAATACAGCCCAGCGCATTTCCGATTTCATGAATTTCAAAAAAACCGACATGGTTGAGATTGTAGATGGTGAAAAGAAGATTCAGGCCATCAAGATCAGACAGCAGAAAACAGGTAAGCTGCTCGAAATACCCGTGTTCAAAATGGTACGCGAAATACTCGATAAGCGAGGTGGTGAATTTCCAATGGCCATTTCCGATCAGCGCTACAACACAAACATCAAGAAGATCTGCGAACTTGTCGGAATTGATGAGGTCATCTATGGCTCTAAGATGGACAAGAACACAAAGCGACTTATCAAGGGGTATTTCCCGAAGTACGAAATGGTTACTTCGCACATCGGGCGCAGGAGTTTTGCTACGTGCCAATACGGACATCTACCCAACACGCACATCATGGCTTATACCGGCCATTCCACCGAAAAGCAATTGCTCGCCTACATCGGCAAACCACAGGCTGAAGTATCGAAGTTATCCATTCAAACACTCATGAACAATGGCTGGATCTAATACTTACAAAAAATGGTACGAGGGGAAATTCGTGTTTCCACAAACCTATGTAGTCGAAACTGATAGCCCTATCACGAAGCAAGTCGTATCAATAGATGTCAATCAGATTCACTTCACGGAACTCGACAAAATCAAGGCCGTTCAATTAGATGAGGGTGTTCATGTGCGAGCATCAAGATTAAACCTAGCAAAGAAGTCTTTTCTTCGAAGACTAAGAAGCAAAGTGAGTCTCAAGCGGATAGTCGATGACGCATTGCATGAGCTTGAGGTCATTCTTGAAGGAAGAATTTCTAAAAGGACTGCGCATTTTTTCTCAAAATATTTCGAATACCAACTAAATCAGCAACAGTTAACAGGAATTGCCGAGTTTTATTCCGAGGCGATAGCAATCGGAGATGATGACAATTATGATTTTATCGCTAGCCCCAAAGCACTCGATGAATCCAATCAATATGCCCCACAAGGGTATGCCTATCTCCTATACGACCTTCATACGTGGCTAAGCGAATTTTCTTTAGATGAACTTGATAGGCTTGAGAAATTTTCTCAGCGAAAGATATCCAAAGTGGCAATTCACTTTGCTGATGGAAGTATCGAAAAATGGGTGAAGGAAGAAAAAATGTCTAGCCATGATTGTGCTCGCAAACTCAGCGTTCCAACCATGCGACCATACATTTCCCAGACACTATCAAATAGCACTGAATCCGATAAGAACGTTTACAACAACCTAAAATTGATGAGCAAAACAATCAAGTATTGCGAATTAAAAGGAATAGAGGTTGTCAAACCATTCAAAAGCCACTTCGAAAAACTGAAAAGTCTTTCGAAATAGTCGTTTGCAAAGCTGTTCATTAGCAGGTAATTTTTGGTACTTTTTTGGTACTTTTTTGAAGCGGAAGTTTCAACGCAACTATTTCTTTTGACATCAAACAAATAGAATATGGTTACCTACAACGAAATACCCGCAGTGCTGGAGCAAATACAGAAGGACCTCCGACACATACTGAAACTACTCAGCAAAGAAGGCGACGACACCGAAAATAAAAACGACCTTCTTACAAGACAGGATGTCTGTGCACTGCTCAAGATTCGACTATCCACTTTACACAATTGGGTCAAAGCCCGAAGAATAAAAAAGTACTGCATAGGTGGTCGGGTATATTTCAAATACCAGGAGATAATGGACCTTCTAAAGAAAAACGCCATCTAACATGACGGAAGGAGTTAAGTGCCTCGGTTGCGGTGACATGTTTCGCCCCAACAGCGCCAAGCAAACCCACTATTGCTGCTCCAAGTGCGGCGACCAGGTTCGCAATAAAAAGAAAAGAGATAGACGTTTAGCTCTTGAGCGAAACATGAAAATTCTCAACGCATTGAAAATCCCCATGGGACTGACTTTGGAGGTTGATATGGAAAACTTGTACGATCAAGGTTTTGACCCGGAAGCCTATACGGATCGCATCAATCATCTTCTTTTCGACGGCATTACCACGACTTCTATTGGTCTTTTTGGCCCATATATGATTTACAACCAAGAAAACAAAACCTTCATAAAATTTCTTTGAAATGAAATTCAGAACAACACCCAGCTTCCGCGAAGCGCTAAAAAATCCTCTTCCAAAACCATTCGAAGTAAGCGCCCCCTATCGTCAACAGATCCAAGAAATGGAACAGCAAAACAAAACATCCGGTATTCTATTGATGGTGTTTTTTGCAGTAGCAACTGTTGCCGTTATTATCCTGAGTGCATCAGAGGCAAAAGCATGGCAACGTGTATCACAAGAAAAACCTTAAGCTGTAAATTTCATTATCTCAAACACTGAAACGAACTACTGCATACTAATGCAGTGTGTTGTGCTAGACTGTGATTCACCTTGATTTTACCGCGGTTAACCGCGGTAGATAGAAATAGACAAATGGTATTTTACTTATTTCCAATCAACTCCTAGAAACTTCCCTCAAATAAGTATCGTTTACCAATGCTTACAAGAAAATCCTTTCGTACAATCAAGTTCACCGGCTGCTCCGCTAGCTGAGAAGATAGCTGAAAGTTACTTCCGGAGTAATGATAGTACTTCAATGACTCAGTACCACGCCTCATCTCTTCGCTTTTCTCTGTGCAAAATGCATCCGTAAGACCAAACTTGGAAAGTTCATTAATTAGACGGATTCGATTTACAAAAACCGCTTCGCAAGATTCAATTTGGCCATCCTTCATTAACCAATCACTTCCTCTTCGAAGCATTATTGAGAAAATGAAGATGTATACATCTGTTATCTTTTTTGAATCAAATAGCCAGCCTTTTCGCAATGAACCTTCTTTCAAGTAATCAATCTCAAGCGCAAAAGTTGGTAACTCCTGATTCAAATAACTGAGTTGCGCCTTCTCGTCACAACGATATTCAATGCCATTGTCGGAATAATAGAAAAAATCAATACCCACATGCTGCTCATCCAATGTTTCTGATCTGCGAACCGAGCCTATTGTTTTTTCATAGTGCTTGTCCAAGAACGCTGCCAGCAAAGCTTCTTTCTTCAAATCACTTTTGAAATTGCTCATATAAGGTTGGCTTGATAGATTATCGCTGCGTTAACCAAAAACTCATCTTGACAATATGTTGTCCGTTAAAATCCAATGATTTATCGACGTCACTGCCGTTGCGACCATGTGGGCGCATATGTATGTGCCGGGTTTCAGATGCCTTTGGTAAATCATTCTCGATAATGAAGCCACGCTTTGAGTTTATCTTCTTTCTGGTAAGCGTAATTCCACTCCGAATCTTATCACGAAAAAGAGTCCATTCCGTTTCTATTTCATCCATTTCACGCTCAGACGGTTGCCAAGTGTAGGACTTGCCAATCTTCCATTCCTTGAGATTCGTATTTCCCTTAGAGGGTTTGAATATTGGTATAAAAAGAAAACTGTGGAGATAAGAAGCCAATTGACTATCCTCAAATAACTCCTCTTCCGCGATACTCTTCATTGGCTGATGAGGAAAGGACAAGTGTTCCAAAGCCTCACCACTGCCTAGTTTTCGAGATTGCGTTTTGATGATTATGCCTTCTCGTTCAAATTCCTTAATACGACTATTCTTCCCCTTCAGCTCGAGTGCCGCTCTAATCATGGTGGAGGCAACTGATTTTGACTTTGAATTAAGTGATAAGTGAAAGTGACTTGCAAATTCAGCGACAGACCTTTCCTCCCATTCATTGAGCCTGCGCAATGTTTCAGCTACAACGCTCTCGGATGGAATGCCCAATAGTTGAGATAAAGAAATCATCTTACCCTTCAACTTGTACTCTTCAATTATCGCATTCGTATATGATGGCTTCAGACTAAATGCTCGCTTCGGTGCTTTGATGGTCGAGTATGGTTGAACAACCAAATCAGCAGGCCCACCTGAACCAGCCCTTGATGCCGCTAAAATCTTGCTATGCCGCTCAGAAATTTCATGCGCCCGACCTTCCTGAACAGAGCTTTGAGTTCGCTTCCAGTCCTGCTGAATTATAGGATAATCTTCCACCTCAGGGACTCGGAACATGAAAGCATCCAAAATTTTAGATTCTATCTTTTGCTCATAGTTGTGCTCAACTACTACAAACAAAATCTTATTTAATTTTGAGTGGGCATGTGATATCTCCCAAGTTTCCTTGACTAAGGACTGATAATTAATACTGCAAACTTTGGTTCGTTCTTTAACTCTGAGTTGCCCTTTCCCGCTTCTGGTAAGTGGAATTATTTTCAACTCAATGCGCTCGCCAGCAAAGTCCGGTTCAGCAATTGAATTGGGTGGCAGACCAAAACCATAATGCTGAATGATGTTGCCAACTTGCCCCTTTTCATTGTCATTTACTTTGACTTCAGTTACTAAATCATGCAATTCGGAAACTTTCTTACCTATCAGCTGCCTAGCCCTGGCTAAAATTTCCTCCTCCGATGCATGAGCGTATGATTTCATATTTATATCCTTGATTGAAGCTCTAACCCAATTTTCTCTACCACACCGACTACTAAAGCATTTCCCATAAAAAACGCTCGCTTCGTATCCGTTTGTCCTTCAGTATGATTATCAGGAAACATGTTGCACCGCTCCAACTCAATTGGTGTTAGCCTGCGATACTTGCCATCCTGAAAAATAATATGTTTAAAACGACTTGGTGTGGCCCCTCCCTCAGAAGTAATTATTGTGCGGGCTGGTTTGTCCAAAGCATCCGGGAAGGCCATGGATCCCTCAGCGTAATGATATACACTTCCATCAGCACGCTTTCTTTCTTCCTTTTTGGTTCCTTTCAGATATTTCCATTTACCCAAGGCACTGTCATCTATCAAGAACTCCTTAGCTACTTTGTTCAAGGGGAGCACAACATGTCCCAAAAGCATTGATTTGCCTTTGAAGTTACTGTCACACCGAAAAGTTAGGACCTTGCCATTTTTCATTACCCCTGCGTTCTCAAAAAGAGCTTCCTGGCCTTTGGTATTGAAATACTTGGAAACATTCAATAGATTTTCATCAATGGCAAACTCATGAGCAAAAGGATACTTCATTGATTTCAAGACAGGAAATGCCTTTGCGAAGAGGCCATTATCCGTAACCCATTGGGATAAGTCTTTTACTTGCTTGGCAATCGAAGTGCTGTTTTTGTAAGCAAGAATGAATGTTCTCCTTCTTCGTTGCGGCATACCAAATTGAGAGGCGTCAATTACTCGCCATTCAACGGTGTAACCAAATTGATTCAAACATGCTAAAATGATTGCAAAGTCACGTCCTCGCTGCTTAGCAGGCGACTTTAAAAGACGATCTACGTTTTCCAAGATGAGATACTTCGGAGCCTTGGCAGCTTTGCCTTCAATGATTCTGCAAATTTCCCACCATAGAACCCCTTTCTTCCCCTCAAGACCACCAGAGCGCTTTAAAGTAGTCGCCACTGAATAGTCTTGGCAGGGAAAACCGCCCACCAGCACATCATGGTCCGGTATATCTTTCAAGTCGACTCTGCAGATATCCTCGTTAGAATGTTTGTCATGTCCCCATCGTGAAGCATACACATCAGAAGCTGGTTGAGCCTTAGTGGCTGGCTCCCATTGATTGCTCCAAACAATCTCATAATTAGAATCAATTTTTTTCGTGTAACCGGTAGTGGATGATTTCCCATTCCAGCCCTCAAGACCAAGCCTAAATCCACCAACACCGGCGAACAACTCAACTACACGTAACTTTTTCTCTTCCATATCATTCTTAATGAAATGCAATTTAGAATGAGAGGTGTTTAATGGAGATGTTTACAAAAACATATTTTGTCAACATCAGAGAAAATTAAAGTGATATAGAGCTACCTGCGAGAAATGTGAGCCTAGAGTTTCCAGAAACTAATCAACCATTCGTGAAATCTTAATCTACAATAACCCTTCCCTGTGCCTAGCCAGCAACTCCTGTCTTGGATGTAACGCCTTATCCACAGGCAGCCACAGCTTGCGGCCATGCAGCGGACGGTAAAAAGGTGTATCGGAGATTTCTCGCACCTGCGGGCTGAGCACAACACGATAGTCTTCATCGACTGTGAGATAATGCGCATCGAAGAGCGTGTGGATGTCGGGCGAAAGGGCAATGCCGTTGAAAAGTGTGCACAGTTGTCGATGGGCGAAGGGCTCGATGTGGCAGGCCTCAACAAGGGTGCTCGAGCCAAAGCGCAGTCCGCGACCGGTAACGGCGCACCGGTGGTCGTAAATATGCGGAATGAGCCGCTTGAAATCGGCGTTGCGCAGGTAGATCTCACCTGAGTCCTTTTCTTTGGTGACCACCTTGCGCACAAATTCTTCAGGTTCAAGGAGCAAGTGTGCATAGGCTTCCTCTGCGCGTTGATCACGGAAGAGCTCCAACCGTTCTTCATTCGGCGCACTAGCTTTATTCAAAAACCGCGCATAGACCTCATCGACGAAGCGTTTGTTTTCGATAGGGTTGAGCAGCAGCAACATCAGTCCGCGATCAATTTCAACGCACTCCACCGCGTCGCATAACTCTCGGAACGAGCGCATGCTGTCCTTGGACAAGTCCTCTTCCCTACCCGAGTGAGCAATTAAACTCCAGAAGATGGTTTTGCCTAGTGCGAAAAATGGGTAGTGGAAGTTCGCATTACCCTTTGCTCCGATAGCCCGCCAGAACAAATCGTAATTACTCATCAGCACCTCATCCGTGGGCTTGAACCTCCCCGACTCGCCATGTCCATCGGCGACGGTCTTCGCCAGCGCGAGCAGCAGCACCGGTCGATTAGGCTTGTCGTTGCTTACTTTGAGGGAGGACAGGTACGTGTCGATGGTGGGCATGAATTGAAAATCTTAATCTCTTAAGCATCTTACAGACATACCATGATGTTTATTGATATTCGAGGAAAATACCTCACCGGTATAATACTGCAGGTAACGAAAACAAGCATCGGTAGCCGATATTTCACTATCGCACCAAAAATTTTGATTACCACCAAGTCCCCCATATATCCCAACCTCACTTCGAGCACCTGCCGGAAGTCCAGAAAATCCGGTGTTGTTATTGGCATAGCCAATAGGGTCATTATATACGCCCCAGTTAACAGTTGACTTCAACGATATTCCTGCATTTGCCGTGGTACCGGCAAAATTGATTAACTCACTCCATTCGGCATCAGAAGGGAAATGCCAGCCCGTTGGACAAAGTTCTCGCTCATCCACACACGCATACCAATTGTAGAGTTTACCGTAAGGACAGGTATAATTCACGTTATCATCATAAATGCCATATGCCCCTATAGTCGTTGCGCTCCATTCAGTATTATCGATTAAATAAGGTATTGGATCTCCATTTCGATAAACGGATGTGTTCAAATTCTCAGCCATCCACTCTTGAGAGCCAATGACAATAGTGTTGTATGAGTTTCCCTCCTGGTCTATCATAGTCCCATAGGTTCGAATCGGATTATGAACATTCGGCGTACCACACGTATGATTGTAAATGACTCTTGGGCGCTGAGGACCGGAATTCGAAGCGCTAATTCCATTTATGATTGCGAATTCACCATTTCCAAAATGAAGAGTGTCGCCCGAAAGCGAAATACCGGCAAAGCCATTCCCCGCATACAATGCATACGGCACGCTCAACATCTGCTGCGTGCCCACGTCGGTAAAGCCTGTTCCAAAATCGACCTCCACCTGCATGAATTTGGCTCCCGAAGCCCAGTTCACATCGGTCAGCGGCACAGCGCTCCCCAGTTGAACAGTAAACAATCCAAGCGGCGTTGTATTCACTGTTTGAATTTCCTGCCACACGACTGCCCCGGAAGGAGTCGCATCGTGAATTGTAAAGCGCGCATTGAT
>JAIYBR010000082.1 GCA_027488435.1 Flavobacteriales bacterium | reverse complement strand
GTTTGTCATTGGGTTTAAAGTCAGCACCGATGGCAGTGAGCAGATATGCCGGCGCGAGCAAATCCGATATCTTATTAATGGTATTTGGGTAATTATATCCCGCTGTCATTTGTGTTTTGAAGTTGATCAATCCTGCATAATACCAGTTTTTAGAAGCCCTCCTTCCATATTTGGAGGTAAAGTCCAATTTGTCATCTGTTTTAATGAATTTGGCATCTTTCCCTTGTTTGAGCAAGCCGTAACCAAGATCAAGCATGTTATCCCAAGATGTTTTTGCTCCCTTGTGGTTGGCGTAGAGGTTTAGAATTCCGCCAATGGCTGTGGTGTTTTCTCCACCGGCCGCCCAGTTTGTGAAAGATGCTTGGGAAATATTCAGCCCAAGTAATCCACCTGTTTTCCATCCTAAAATTGTATCGCCTGAAACGGTGCGTACAGATTTTTCTGCTTCCGTGGTTTGCGCGAAGCTTCTTTGTTGAATCAAAATTGAGAACACCAAAAGAAATGACAGAGTTATTTTCATAGGGCGAAGATAACTGAACCTCTCTTGGTTCTTTTGCGAATGGGCGAATTATGCGATGTGTTCATCACATGCCATTTCTCTGGCAAGCGCAAAAAGAAAAGGCTACCATACGGTAGCCTTTTTAAAATCACTATGTGGGTTATTATTCTACAATTACTTTGTAAGACGCGCTTTGTGAGCCGCGTACAACGCGCATTTGATACATTCCTGCGGCAAATCGTGACACGTCGAATTGGTGCTTATTAAAGCCGACAGCACTGTTGATTTGCTCATTGAAAATTACACGACCTGTCTGATCTAAGAATTGCACTTCAGTAATTGCGCTTACTGTGCTAGTGTATGAAAGTGTCAGCTCTGATGATGCCGGATTAGGGAACAATTCCAATTCGGTTGTGCCATCCAAGTGTTGAACATCCAATACAACTGCTTGAACTTCTATGCGCTCACTTACACATGTGAAGCTTGGCGCCTGAACATTCCACTCATAGAAATAGTAGTAATAATTGTCTGTATCGCCACCACTTACGTTTGTGTTGGTGATAGTCACGAGACTACCAATTTGGAACGGATAAGCGAATGGCGTCGTGAGGTCTTTATCGCGCCACAAAAGTGGATTATTGCCCACAAGGCGCATCCCATAACCAGTGCCTGCTGGAACGAAAAAGTTCAGGTTAACAATTGATTCGCCATTCGGAATATTGAATGTTCCTGTTGCGATAGTTGTTCCGGCAGCATCAACAACTGCAATAGTGCGATTAGCCGCGCCTTCTGCAAATACTTTAACACTATTAATGATCACATCTTCATTGGCATTGAAAAACATATAGTAGGTTGAATTCGGCTGGAATTGACCTTGGTTGTTGAGCGTTTGAGTGAGTTTACCACCTGTAGCCACTTCACCCTGGTTGAAATTGATATCTTCCACCCAATAAGACGTAGTAGCATTCAGAGATGGAGTTGTAAAGCTGTTACCGGTTGCAATAGGCGTGTCAGATGAAGCTGAGTCGTACCATTGGAGGTTTGATCCACCATCAACGGTGAAGGTTAATGTAGAGTTTGCGCCTGGCTCAATATTGCTAATAACGGGAATTGAAGGAGCCTGATAAACGACTAACTCAATTGGTTCCGAAACGCTTTGGCTGCACTGACCGGTAACTTGAACTGTGTACGCACCGGCTTCAGCAGCTTGAATAGACTGCGTTGTTTCTCCGTTGCTCCATAAATAGGCTGTTCCTTCGTTAGCCACCAACGTTACCGTTGAGTTTTCACAAATTTGAGTTTCGCCTTCTGCGGAAATAGCAGCTGGAGCATCTTGGGTATAGGAAACTGAAATCGCTGTAGAAATAGCAATACACCCTTCTGAGCTAGAGGCTGTCGCGAAGTAATTGCCCGGCTGAGAAACGGTGATTGAAGAACCGGTTTGACCGTTATTCCAAGTATAGTTCAAGCCTGGATTGGAAGCTTGAAGCGTCACTGAGCCGCCTTCACAAAACTGTGTGCTTCCAACAGCTACAACTGCAGGAGCTTCAAGGAAACAAGGGCTTTCAGCAATTGAATGGAATGTGTTGATTGCAGGGTTTTGGATTGTAGTTTCCAAACCAGATGGCCAGTAGATGGTTACTTGCGCAACAGAACTAGCTGTGCCAATACCGAAATGACAATAGAAAGTATTGGTAATGCCATAGCTCTCACCACCGCGTATTTCGCGAATTTGAGTTCCAAACGCTCCTGTAATTTCAACGATTGCACCTACAGCATCTTTATTACTGACGATACCTTCCAAATCAAAACTAATCCAGTTATTTGAGCCTCCATTGTTGATGAAAATGCGATCGGGGTGGGCGTTGTCTGCACTAACGTATCCATCTCCATAGCTTGCGTATACGTCGAGGTAACCGTCATGGTTAAGGTCGCCGATGCCGAAGCTATGCATCACGTCATTGTTCATGAATGTATTTTGAATACGGGTGAAAGTGAAATCACCATCGTTGTGATAGTAATCGTGGTTACCACCTGCGTGAATCAAGTCGAGAAATCCGTCATTGTCGAAATCGTGGAATTTTCCTTGGAGGAAGAATCCTGAGTACTCTAATCCTGAACCGGCTGTGCGGCTGGTGAAAAAGCCGGTACCATCATTTTCATAAATTTCAAGTGTTCCACTGTGTGTCGTAAGGAAACAATCGAAGTCTCCGTCGTTATCTAAGTCAGCAAAGTCGCTGGTCCATGATTGCTCGAGATTGACCAATCCGCGCTCTTGTGCGTAAGACTCTCCTGTTACCGGGTTGCTGTGATCGAATGTTCCGTCACCGTTGTTGATTACCAGAATATTGGTGCGGCGGGGGTCGTAGGGATCGCTAACGAATTGGCGACATTTAGCAATGAACAAATCCACGTCACCATCGCGGTCAAAGTCGGTCCAAACCGAGCCATAGTTTCCGCTATTGTCGTTACCATTGACTTCCGGATAAAACACCATGTCCATCATGTTTTGACCGTTGGTAAAATCACCTGCGCCATTGTTGTGAAGAATCATATTGTGGCCATCGTCGTGGCAGAGGAAGCCGTCGAGAAAACCATCGTTGTCTATATCGGCAAGATTGCAACCTTGTGTAAAGATGGAAGCCCATGGGTAATCGATTACTTCAAAAGCACTTGGACTATCGATGTTCACAATGTGGACATTGTCGTAGCTTCCGCCGCACATGATGTCCTTGTGACCATCATTATCAACATCACCGATGCACATTCCCCATTGAGCTTCCCCGCTCACTGCTCCGAAATAAGAGACGGAAAAACTGCCGTTCGTTTGCTGATAGGCAATAGATAGGTCAAAGCTGTTGTCCAAGATGATGATGTCATCCAAACCATCATTATTCATGTCGGTTACTCCGGTGCAGCCTCCGGAGTTGTACGTTGCAGGTATCAGCGACGAATTCATGGTGAAAGTTTGTGCTGCAGCAACGAAAGCGAAAGAGAAAAACAACGAAAACGCGTAAATTTTTTTCATCGGTTAAAAAAATCAATTGGTTTTAAAATAATTATCCTTGGTTAGTAGGGGTGCCGAAAGTACAACGACTTGAGGAATAACCCCTCCGCCATGTAACAAAAAAGAAGATTAAAATCTTGGGTTTGTTTGTTTCCTAGGCAAAACTTCCAACATTCTTAAACAGTTCATCGGTCTCACGGCTTTGTGCGCCAAAGAGTGCCATTTTTGGTTGTGACAGCAATCGTTTTTCCGGTTTTTTCCAACTCTTCCAGCACAGAGATGCTTGCTTCAAGAGTGCTTCTGTTTAATATGCTGAGCTCTTTTGCCGTAAGACTCGCGAAAGGGTTGAAGTAAGTAATTGCATCGGAATTTTGCGAAGATGGCTCAGCCTCAGGGGCAAGTCGTTTGACACAGCCTTCAAATTCCTCGTACCCGCGTGCACCATACACCGTGAGTCGATTTCCATTCGCATCGCTGAATAATAGGGTCGGAAATCCGCGCACGCCCAATTGGCGGGCCTTCAGTAAATCCTGTTCGAAAAGTAGGCGCCCTTTGTCTTTGGATTCTGACTCTATCTGCTCAGCGTTGAGTCCTGCCCAAGTAGCAGCCTCTGCAATACACTCGGCTCGTGTAATGTTTTTGGCCTCGACGAATACCATTTCCCTGAGACGGCGTAAGAAGAGAATGGCCTTATCGGAATCCTGCATTTGCGCAGCTTTGAATGCAATAGATGGCGGATAAGAGGATGGGAGAGGGTCCTGTAACCAGACATCTCCGATGATGGGCATATCGTAATAGTGACTTACCTCTTCCCAGTGATGATACACGTCTGAAGGCTTGCTTATTCCCCCGCCGTTAAAACCTTCCCACGAGGGAAGCAGTCCACCCATGCAATATTCAATGTCGATGTAGTCGCCATACTCCATTTTCATGCGGCGCAGTTGAGGTTCAATTCCCCAACACGCTGAGCAAATCGGGTCCGTGAAATAGATAATCTTGATCGGCTTTTCGGTGAACGATTCGGCAAAAGTCTTTTCGTCTTTTACGGCAGTATTGGCCACTTCGCAAGCACCCAGTTTAGGGTCGCACAGTAATGGGGTGGTTGTTGAATCTTTCGACATCTTTGGTTGGTAAACGACTTGGCCAATCATACCCTGAGCTAGGGTCAATAACAATGAGCCAAATGCGATGATTTGTTTCAACGGTTAACGATATTCATTTAACGTTAGTGGTGTGAGAGCTTGCAAAGTTCATTCAGGTTGTGTGCTGAATGAATTGCAGGAGGGAAGACTTAACAATTGCACAGACATCAAAGAATGATTTGCTTGCTGCTCATTCAATAATTCCGTCGTGTGAATGCTCTATTCTTTAATCATAGCGCCTGCATTGGCGCACCAAGATTCCGGGCCTCCGGCGGCATAGCCGCTTTGGCCAATATTATTTAATTTTACGGTACCATCATGCTGCAGCTGCGGTGTTACGAAATGCACTGTGGGGTAACCTTGCACCTGAAATGCCTGCTGCAGGCTTTGATTTTGCTTACGAGTTTCTTCAGGCAATTGCTTTTTACGGGGAAAGTCTAGTTCTACTAAAACCACATTTTCTTTCGCCCACTTGGTGAAATATTCTGTCTGAAAAACTTCTTTTTGCAATCGAATACACCAACCACACCAGTCACTCCCCGTAAAGAATAGGAATATGGGCTTGCCGGTTTCCATCGATTTCTGGATGGCTTTGTTCATGTCGTTGTGCCACTCTTGTGTCTCAGTTTGCGCTTGAAAGGAAAGTGAGCAAAGGGTTATAGAAAGAAAGAACAGAAACTTTTTCATAGCTCAAAGATAGGTTTTTAATTCATACGCAATTTTGCTTGGATTATTTTACCTCCTGCATGAGTTTGCGAATCATCGGCGATATAAGAATGAGCACAACGCCCGCAATAAGCGCATACCATGCGAAATCGTAGTAACCCTGTGTGTATATGTTTAGCTTTTCAACCGGTGAAGCACTTTCATCAGGTGAGATACTCGCACCAAATAAACCCGCTACGTATTGTCCATAGGCACTGGCCAAAAACCACATGCCCATCATAAAGCCCTGCAAACGATCGGGGGCCAGTTTGGTCATAATAGAAAGCCCGATAGGTGAGAGGCACAGCTCACCAAGTGTTACTGCAAAGTAGGCGAAGGTGAACATATCGAGCGAGGAGATTCCGTTAGCATCGGCAAAGAAGCGCCCGGTGAAAAACAGCATGTATCCGGCTCCCAAAAACAGGAATCCGATACCAAACTTCACCACCGTATTGGGCTCTTTACCGCGCTTGGCAAGCCACACCCAAATGGTTCCCGCTACTGCGGCAAAGGCAATTACAAAGGCAGAATTGGCTGAGTTATTAATGCCGTTCGGATCCAGGTGAATGAAGCCTAACAACTCGTCACTTAGGTGATTGGCTGCATACAAACTTAGCGAGCCGCCTGCCTGTTCGAAGATGGCCCAGAAGACAATTGAAAAGAAGATAAAGAACAACGCTGCTACTAGTTTTTTTGCCTCTGCTGCGCTGCCCTTGGTCATTTCATAGCCCAGATACAACAAGCTGAACGGACCAATCAGGTACATGAAGTAGTCGGTGTAAACGGTATTGGCAACCATAATCATAATGGCCGGAATGGCGAGTAAACCACCGGCATAAACTGCTATGTCTTGCCATACCCATGTTTTTCCGATGGCACTCTTCAGAGGTGAAAGGCCGATAGGTCCCAACTGCTGACGAGTTCGTGTGAAGGTCAGTAAGCTGATGGTCATCACCAATGCAGCTAAACCGAAAGCTACATTCCACGTTAACTCGGCCGGTACAATACCCGATAAAAAATCGCCCTTACCAATGGCAATACAGAAGTAACCTCCCAGCAAAGCGCCTACGTTGATGCCTGCATAGAATAAGGAGAATCCATCGTCGCGCCGGCTATCGCCTTGCTTGTATAGTTGTCCTACCATGCTGGAAATATTCGGTTTGAAGAAGCCGGTTCCTACCACGTTGAAAGCAATACCCAGAAAGAAAAACTCTTTTGGGTCGATAGCGAGAATAATGCTACCCGTAATCATAAGCAAGCCACCCCAGAAGAGCGACTTGCGGAAGCCGAGAATCTTGTCGGCAAACATCCCTCCTATGAACGTGAAGGCATACACCCAGGCCTGTGTGGCACCGTATTGTAGGTTCGCTGCTTTGTCATCCATGACCAACTGCGTCACCATAAAGAAGGTGAGCATACCACGCATGCCATAGAAGCAAAAACGCTCCCACATTTCTGAGAAAAAGAGATACCAGAGTTGTTTGGGATACTTCCCTTCAAAGGTTTGAATTTGTTCGATGGTTTGCATATCAGTGAATTCCTTTTTCATTCATGGTTTTGTTGAGTCGGCCCAGTAGTAAAAACATCAATGCTGTGGCGCCTAAGAGTAATCCGAAGTTGACCCAGAAGAAGTCGGTCTTGTCGTTGTAACTGTCCCACATGCTGGCCAACACACCGCTCAGTTTGTTCCCGATGGAGGTGGCCAAAAACCAACCGCCCATCATAAGCGAGGTGATGCTGGCAGGACTCAGTTTCGAAACGAGTGACAATCCCATGGGGCTTAAAAACAATTCGCCGATGGTGATTACACCATAGTTGGCCACGAGCCACCAAGGACTTACTTTCTCCGTTCCATTGGCCCCGGCCTTCACGGCGGCTACCATCACAAGCACGGAGAGTCCGCTAATGAGCAGACCAAACGCAACCTTGGCAGGTGTTGAAGGCTCGGCGTTGCGCAGACGCAAAAACGAAAAGAAAGCGACCACCAAAGGCGTTAGCAAGATGACCCAAAAAGGATTGATTGACTGACTCAGGTTCGTTGCCCACAAACTCACTTGTGTTCCTTCCGCGGGTCGCTGTTCGGCTGTTGCATTTTTGAAATAGACCGGGTAGTCATAGGTCTTTTGCACTTTGCCATCTTCCTTGATGAGTCGGAACTGATCATCGTATGCATCAATACTGTCTTTGGCGTAAGTGACTTTCTTCGAGAATTTCAAATTGTCGGTCACCGTGGCCATCGTGCCGGTCACCTGGCGATCAGTGTAGCGATCTGCCCAGGTGTTGAGCGCAGAGCCATTGAGCTTGAATACTGCCCAGAAGAGAATCACTACTGCGAAGATGGTGAGCAGCGCACCAATCTGTTTGCGCTCATCTGGACGTGCGCGGAAGAATAGCGACGCGTAGAAAAGAACGACAGGAACACACGCGAAGATGAACGCATCGGTACTGTCGCTGCCGAAGATGGCCGCGTTGGGATTGGTCGCGGATTCAACACCTTTGATCAACCATCCTATGACGCCAAAGATGACCGAAGGCACAAGGATAAGTAACACAATTTTGCTCAATGGCATATCGCCGGGCTGTGTTCCTTTGGCATCGGTGTGGCCTTCGTAGTGGCGCGTGCCCATCATGAACACGATAACCCCAATGACCATTCCCACGCCCGCAGCGAAAAACGCCCATTGCCACCCGAGCAGAATCATGAGCGCTGCACCAAAGAAGTTGCAGATGAACGCACCGATGTTGATGCCCATATAGAAGATGTTGTAGCCCTCATCTTTCTTGGCTTTGTATTGCTCGTTCGAGTAAAAGCTACCAAGTAAGGTGGAGATATTCGGTTTGAAAAAACCATTGCCTAAAATCACCAGCGTCATTGCTACATAGAGCATGGGCAGTGAGTGAATCCCCATCATCATATAACCGGCCGCCATGAGTAAGCCGCCGATGATGATTGACTTGCGATAACCGAGGTAACGGTCGGCTAACAAGCCGCCAATGAACGGGGTCAAGAATACGAGAGCGATAAACGTTCCGTACAAATCGGCCGACTCTTTTTCTGACATACCGAAGCCGGTCTCGCGGTCTTTGAGGTACAGCGTAAAAATGCCGATCATTAAATAATACCCGAATCGTTCCCACATTTCAGAGAGGAAGAGATAGGGTAGGGCTTTGGGGTGTTTGGACCACATACGTTTAGTGATTAGCGACTAGTGATTAGTGACCAATGCTAATTCAATTTATTTTTAATTAGCGCTAATTGTTATTTGACGCCGTGCATCATTTTCTTCAGTTTGGGTGTGATTGCGAACAGAATTACAGATGCGATTCCGGTCAAAGCAACGAACACCATGAAGAATTCAAATAAGTTATGAATCTCAAATCCGGCGAATACAGGATTGCTTGCTGAGATATTATTGTCTGTCAACAGCTGCAATTGTTCTGCGGTTGGAGTAATCTTTTTATCCAATACCCCTTGAAGGTCTATTCCCAATTCGTCAGCCTTTTTGAACGCTTCGCCTGTAGCCGGAAGGATGGCCCCCAGCGTTCCTGCCAATGCATAGCCGGAAGCATTTGACAAGAAGAATACGCCGTACAATAACGATGAGAAACGTTTTGGAGAAAGTTTTCCGACCAGAGATAATCCAATCGGTGACAAACAGAGTTCGCCGCACGTTTGGATGAAATACAACAGAATCAACCATTTCACGGCCAATAGACCGTTGGTGCCCAAACCATCAACATTGAAAGCTATAATGAAGTAACTGATGGCAATGAGCAGCAATCCAAAGGCCTGCTTCATAGGAGAAATAGGTTCGTTGCCTTTTGCCCGCAGGCTATCCCACAATTTGGAGAATGGAATAGCGAGCATCACTACGAATATTCCGTTGAAAATCTGAACCATCGAAGGTGGCATATTCCACCCCAGGAAATTGCGGTCGCATTGGTTGTCTGCAATGAAAGTAAGTGAAGAACCCGCTTGTTCGAAAGCTGCCCAAAAGAAGATTACAAAGAACGAAACGATGTATATTACAAGAATACGATCGCGCTCAATCTTCGTCAGCGATTTATCGCTAATGATTAATCCGGCAAGCGTCAAACCGCTAGCGTAAATGAATGAGTAGATCAGGTTTTGTCCGATGACAAAGTGGAAAAACATTACCAATCCGGCAAATGCAATAAGCGAAACCACAAGCGCTGAAGTGGAGAAATTTGCAGATTGGGCTTCTCCCTCTTCAAAGTCGGAAGCATCGTTTTTCGAGGGCAATCCTCCAATAGGTCGACCCGCCGGATTTACAACGTATTTGTCTTTTAGGAGATAGAATGTGGCCGTGCCAATAAGCATGGCAAAGGCAGCCGCCAAGTATCCCCATTTGAAGGCGAACACATCACGATTCCCAATGGCATCAACTACATCACCCAGAACCGGGCAGATGAACTGGCCAAGAAATGCACCTATATTGATGCCCATGTAAAAAATCGTAAATGCTGAATCCAATTTGCTTTTCTCCTCCTTCGGATATAGGCTGCTTACCATGCTGGAGATATTTGGTTTAAAGAAACCATTCCCGAAGATTAGAACACCAAGTGCCACGTATAGAATGGTTTTCGCCAATTCCATATTGGTGCTAAAAACACTGGCACTAAAGAATAACAATGCCTGTCCGCAAGCCATCATCAAACCGCCGAGCATGATACAATTTCTGTTGCCTAAAAACCTGTCGGAAATAAAACCTCCGAGCATTGGTGTGAGGTAACACAATCCAAGGAAACCTCCATAGATGATAGAAGACTGTTCCTTTGAAATCATGAGAGCATTCACTATAAACAGCGTTAACAGTGTGCGCATTCCGTAGAAGTTGAAGCGCTCCCACATTTCAGTTCCGAATAATACCCATAGCCCTTTTGGGTGAGAGGTTTTGGTTGTAGATGTCATAGTTTGGTGTTTGTTGAGTGCCAAACATAGGGGAAAATCGAGTTGAGAGGATTATAGGATAATAGGATTGTAGGATTATAGGGGGTGGTCATTAGACTACTCTTTCTCATTCTGTTGTTCGCTCTCATTCTAGATTTTCTTAGAATTAAGAAACACAATCATTATGAAAACGGGCGGTGGGCGCTCCCTACAATCCTATTATCCTGCAATCCTATATACCTTCGCGCCCGTGGAAACGCGCATCAACAAATACCTCAGTGAAGTGGGCTATTGCTCGCGCCGCGCGGCCGATATTCTTATTGAAGAGCGCCGTGTGACCATCAATGGCAAAGTACCTGAGATGGGCACGAAAGTAAAGGAAGGAGATGATGTGCGTGTCGATGGCAAGCCCATCAAACCCACGGGTGAACAACATGTGTACATTGCTCTCAATAAACCCGTAGGCATTGTTTGCACTACCAACGTACGCGGCGAGAAAAACAACATCGTTGATTTCGTCAAACACCCGAAGCGAATCTTTCCTGTAGGTCGTCTCGACAAAGCCAGCGAAGGACTCATACTCCTCACCAGCGATGGTGATATCGTCAATAAAATCTTGCGCGCGCGAAATCACCATGAAAAGGAATACATCGTATCGGTCAATAAGCCGATTAATGACGCCTTCGTGAAGCGCATGTCTTCAGGTATTCCCATTCTAGATACCGTAACGCGTCCGTGTGTTGTAGAGAAGATCGGTCGTTGCAGCTTTCGC
This sequence comes from Flavobacteriales bacterium, assembly GCA_027488435.1. Lineage (GTDB taxonomy): Bacteria > Bacteroidota > Bacteroidia > Flavobacteriales_D > Sanyastnellaceae > JAIBBG01. The sequence continues at coordinate 1,442 of JAIYBR010000082.1, read as the reverse complement.
ATCATCCTCACGCAGGGCCTCAACCGTCAGATTCGCCGTATGTGCGAGTATTTGGGTTTTGGTGTTACGCGTTTGCAGCGCGTCAGAATCATGAATATAGTGCTAGATACTCCTGTAGGCGTTTGGCGCAATCTGACGTCACAGGAATTACTGGATTTGGGTCAGCTCACGGAAGATTCGAAAGGTGTGGCTGAAGAGGTTGACGAAGAGTGATTTCGTAATTCAGTGAGCGCGTTTTTATTCTCTGTTCACACCAGCCGATGTACCTTTAGCGCATGAAACTTCACTCGATAGAAACCGGTCATTTTAAACTCGACGGCGGCGCCATGTTCGGCGTCGTTCCTAAAAGCATTTGGCAAAAGACAAACCCAGCCGACAGCAATAACCTGATTGATATGGCTATGCGTTGTCTTTTGGTCGAGGATGGCAAGAGACTGACTCTTATCGATACCGGTATTGGTAACAAGCAAAGTGAAAAATTCTTTTCACACTATTTCCTGCATGGAGATAGCACGCTTGATAGTTCTCTGAATAGATTAGGTTTTCATCGAGACGATATTACGGATGTGTTTCTGACCCACCTGCATTTCGACCATTGCGGCGGTGCAATTGAATTGGAAAAATCGTCGGGGCAGTTTCGTTCTGCATTTGCCAATGCGCATTTCTGGACCAACCAGCGCCATTGGGAATGGGCCACTAAACCAAACCCCAGGGAGAAGGCTAGTTTCCTCTCTGATAATATTATTCCACTGCACGAAAGTGGTCAGCTCAAATTCATTGAACGATCCGAAAATCGTTCGAGCACTCCGTTGGGCTTTGACGTGATTTTCGTCGACGGTCATACCGACAGTATGATGCTTCCGCTTATTGATTATAAGGGAAGGAAGGTTTGTTACATGGCTGACTTACTTCCATCTGTTGGGCATATTCCGCTGGCTTACGTGATGGGTTACGACACACGTCCGCTGATCACATTGGAAGAGAAGGCTGCCATTCTTCAAACAGCTACTGAAGAGAACTGGGTGCTATTCTATGAGCACGACCCCATCAATGAATGTTCAACATTGATGCAAACAGAAAAGGGTCCAAGGTTGGGTGATGTGTTTTCGTTGAATACCATTTGAGATGGATGAGAAGTGATTAGAATACATGTCTCAAACCTCTAATTGTGTATTCAAAGTAACCTTACATTGCGACATGCTTCGGTTTAGTATAATCTTTTGGCTTTCAATGTTTGCGTGCGAGTGCGCTTCAGCACAGAATTACACGTTCTCTCCTTCCGAGAACTACTCGGGTGAATTGTCGATGGATATGTACACAGAACACTACATGTACATCGGGCACAACCTTCCGGATACCGCTTTTATTACTTGGCGAGTGGTGGAGAATACTTGTCCGGAAGAATGGGATATCCAAGCCTGCGATTATCAACATTGCTACAC